>JANMAM010000112.1:0-7501 GCA_031359795.1 Gemmatimonadaceae bacterium | reverse complement strand
GAAAGGCTGGTGGCGCTCAACAGCGCCGCCAGCGTCAGGGTCATCGTCGACCGTTTCATCAGTTTGCTCCCGCAGGGCTGGCCGCACCGCCGCCTGGCGCCGCGGGTGCCGGGGCCGCTGCCGCCGTCTTTGCGACGTAGGTCTGGATATCAAAGTTCGCCTGGATGATCGCGTCATCCTTGTGCCGCTTCAGCTTCGCCGCGAACGCCGCGTTGGCCGGTGGCAGGAGCTTGACGTTCACTGGCGTGATGATGCGCGTCAGCGAGCCCACGTTTGTGAGGAACTCGGCGACCGAGTGATAGTCGCCCATGATCTTGAGCGAGTAGCGATAGGTGTCGAACATCTCGCCCGCCGTCACCGGCTGCGGCTGGATGTCGCTGACGTCCAACCCGACGCGCCGGGCCGCCGTCGAGACCTGCTCGAGGAGGGTCGGCACTTCGTTGCCTGTCGGCACGAGCTCGCGCATCACCTGGAGGCTCTGCGCCGAACGCGCCGCCTGCTGGAGCAGCGCCTTCTCCGAGTTCTTGGACATCTCGTTCTGCGCCTTCCGATTCCAGCTGTCGAGCGAGTCGACGTGCGCCTGCGCCACCTGCAGCGACTCGTTCACCGGCGTCCAGCGGAACGTGTAGAACGCGTAGACCGAGGCGACGGCGGCGATGATGACCAGCACGAGCACCTTGTCTCGCTCGCTCTTGAAGATTGCCATGTTGTCCTTACCTGACCGACAGCGTGACAGGCACGCGCTTGACGAGCGCGCTATCAGGCTGCTGATAGGAACTGGTGAGCTGGAACTCGGTGACTTCCTTGCCCTCGACCGGGATCACGGTGGTCTTGACCAACGTCACACCCTCGAGGAAGGGTGAGAGCTCGAGTGCCTTCATGAAGCGCGTGAGCGCCTGAATGTCGACGGTGTTGCCGACGATCTGGAGCTGCACGGGCTGCGCGGCGGCGGCGCTGTCGGCGTTCTCGCCCTTCTTGCGCGGTGCTCCCGGGGAGCTGGCATCAGGTGCGGACGACATGTTCGTCTGCTGGACCGACGTCAACCACGTGTAGGGCGGGAGCGCGCGACTCACTTCGTCCATCACGTGCGGCCAGACGAAGCGGTTGTTGTCGATGACCTTGATGATGTTCAGCTGTCGGACGACCGAGTCGCGCTGCGCCTGCGCGCGGCGGATGCTCTTGACGACGACCGAGTACTGGAGCGAGTCCTTGACCGCGCGGCGTTCCTTCTCGTCGAGGCTCTTCTGGCGCGTAAGCTGTTGGGTGTACAGCGCGCCGATCGCCGCGGCGGCGAGCACTCCGCTCGCGACAGCGCCGAGGAGGAACGGATCGGTGACCTTCGCCGCGAAGCCGCGAAACGTCGCGCCCGCGTCGAACGACGAACCGCCGCCCTTGCTCTTGTTTTTCTTCCCGGTGCCGGGGAGAAGATTGATCTCGATCATGCTTGTCGCCGGTTGATCAGGCTGCGCTGCGAAGCGCGAGTCCGATTGGTAGCATCATGAGGGGGGCGATCTCGTCGGTGACGAGCGACCCGAAAGCACCGTCACGCACCTTCAGATTCGCGAGCGGGTTCGCCTGCTCGACGCGAATGCGCAGCCGGTTGGCCAGCGCTTCGTTGAGCCCGGGAATCCGAGCGCCGCCGCCGCAGGTATAGACGGCGCGGAGTTGTCCGGTACGAGCCGACGAAGCGAGGAAGGCTGCCGCGCGCTCGACACCGACCGCGATCTCTTCACCGCGGCTCTCGATCACCGCATCGAGATGGGGCGACCGGTCGTAACCCTGGAGCAGCTGGTCCGCCTCATCGACGCCCAGCCCGCGCTCACGCTGCAGATCTTCACGGAAGCGGCGCGTGCCGACCGTGAGATCGCGCGTGAGGATCGGAATGCCTTCATCGAGCACGTTGATGTTCGTCACTTCGTGGCCGATGTTGACGAGGCCGACGATGCCAGTCATCGCGTCGGGGTGACTGAGCTCGAAGGCGTTGTGAAGCGCGAACGCGTCGACATCCACCAGCGAGGGTGTCAGGCCGGCGTCGGACAGAATCCGCAGCTTGTTCTCGATCAGCTCGCGTTTGGCCGCGACGAGGAGGACCTGCATTTCGTCTCCGCCCGCGTCGGGATCGAGGAGCTGGAAGTCCAGCTCGACCGACTCCATGTCGAACGGCACGTGCTGCTCCGCTTCCCACCGCATCAGCTCACGGGCCTGTGCTTCCTTCACGCGCTCGATCTGGATCTTCTTGATGATCACGTCACGACCGCCAACGGCGGTGACGACGCTCTTCGACTTCACGCCGGCGGCGGAGAGCGCGCCACGGACGGCATCAGAGACGATGCCCGGGTCCATGACTTCGCCCTCGACGATCGCGTCGGCGAGGAGCGGAGTGATCGCGACCTTCACGAGCTCCGGCTGTTTCTTGGAGTGATCGACGACCGCGACCTTGATCAGGCCTGAGCCGATATCGAGACCGATCGTCGTCTTCTTGCCACCGAAGAGGCCCATGGGTGTTGCTGGAAGGAGAGACAGCCAACGGGAGACACTGTGACCGGCGGGGCGGTCGTTTCTACCGAACACACGAGCGGCGCCGCAAATGGTAACAGGGGAAAAACAAGTGGCGCGCCCGATTTCCCGGACGCGCCACCCGATGTTTCGCGAGCCTTACGCTCGCCGGTCTGCTACCACATCTCCGCCCATGCGCGCTGCTTGGCCGGCAGCAGTCGCGCCGAGCCGCGCATCGCGCTCTCGAGCGCGCACTTGGAATACTGGAAGGTGGAGTTACCCTGGAACAGCGATCCACCATCGACGAAGTTGGCGTTGCGCGCCATCACTGCACCCTTGATGTTCGGGTTGCCGTTGCCCTTGTCGAAGTCGTCCTTGACGATGATCAGGCCGTCCCACTCGAACTGGCCGTTGATCTGCAGGTCGCCTTCGACGAGCAGGATCCCCTGGCCGCGGCCCTGGTTCACGTGCAAGTCACCGGGCGAGTACACAATCGGGAAATATTTCTCGCAGGCCGTCACGGCCCCGACGCCGCGGTGGGGTTCGCCCCAATTGGTCTGGATGTAGCTGCACTTGCCGTTCAGCGCGACTGGGGTCGGATCGAGGTCCCCGTTGAGGATCACGTCCGCGTTCTTCACGAGCGTCTGCCACGACTCGTCGCCGTACTTGACGTACGTGCCGCTGTCCCCTGCCGCCGGATCCTTGTACGACTGCGGGAAACCGATGGCGTTCGACGGCTTCTGAATGGTCAGGATCGAGTTTGGATTGTAGGCGACGGCCGTCGTATCGCGCCCGGGAAACGCGGCGCAGTCCCAGCCGGGCGGATTGACGTTGGCCCCGGAGATCTGGGTACTTCCCTTGACGCTACCACCGCCGTAGAGGGTGACCGCACCGCCGACCTTGATCGACGGATACGCCATGCGCAGCACCTGGCTCGTGCGGCGCTTCGTCTCGACCGCCGTGTTCACCCCCGCGCTGCCCTCGGACACCACCCAATAGGTGTAGTCATTGAGCCGCGTGATCTTCACCGCCGACGATCCGCCGTCGCCCGTGGCATAGACGAAGTTGGTGTCCTTGCCGATGTTGATGGACAGGTTCATCGACTGGTCCCACTCGGCCATCGTCTTGTTCAAGCCGTATTCAGCGGCCGAGAAGGCGCGCTGCGCGACGAGGGAGTTGCGACCGATCTTGAAATCCTGATTCGAGGCGAAGAAGGCACCGGCGATCAGTGCTCCGATCACCACGATGGCGAACATGGCCAGCGCCAGCGCCATTCCCTCGCGTTTGTTGTTGTATAGCGTACGCATGTTTGCGTTCTCCGCGTGTGAGCGCCGATCCGGCTACTGCCGGTTCCTGAGCGCGATGGTGACCTTGACAAAATCCCGGTACGGCGCCTGCTTGCCGCCGCCTAACGCGACCGCACCCTGCGTCTCGCCATGCACGAACAACTCGACCCGCGCGACATTGGTCTTGACGTTGGTCACGAGGTTCGTCGAGTCACGGTAGATGAAGGTCACGCCACTGTTGAGCGTGTCGTTCGGGACATACGGGCGATACGGGCCGGACACCGGCTGAACCGCTGAACACCCGCTGCCGTCGCCGCGGCACTCGCGATAGCCCATCCACCAGAGGCCGTCCGTGGCCGACTTGTAGATCGAATACTTGACCCCGCGCGCCATCCGAAGCGGCGCACCGTCGACGATCGTCGGGCTCAGGTTCGTCGCGAACGTGTAGCGGTACCGATACTTGCCCGCGTCGAGCGCTGCGTTGGTGTAGTTCACGCAGCCAACGATGGTAGAGTCGATGGCGCTGATCGTGTACGGAAGCCAGACGTCGTCGGCGTTACCTGGGCCTGCGTCATCGAGGATGATGAGGACGTCGTTGAGCTTCGGCCGGGTGAGGAACGTCGTGAAATAGTTGTTGTTCGCGAGATTCAACGGCGGGATGATGACGCTGTTCGCCGTGTGCGTGCAGACGATGCCGCTGCCGATGTTCCCGCGGATATCGAGCGCCGAGTCGCTCATGTTGAGGATGTCACCACCGATCGACGAGACGCCGCGGAGGTCGACCGGCACGACCGATGAGGCCTGGCGGATCTGCTGCCTGGTGTCGATGACCTCGGTCGCGCTCCGGTAGAACTGTTGCTGGCGCATGATGACCGTCATGATGCCGGTCGCGACGATGCCGAGGAGGACCAGCGCGACCATGATCTCGGTGAGAGAAAAGCCGCGACGCGGCGCAGGAATCAGATTGGATCGCATGGGAACTCCGAGTGATAGGCCTGCGTCTTCGTCTTGCCGCGAACCATGTAGGTGATCGTGTCGTAGACGAGCAGCGCGTGCGTGCCCGGCGTTCCGACGATCACCCATTTTTCCGTCACGTTGCGGGTGGTGGCTGTCCCGCTCGAATCCTTCATCGCGACGCAGTTGCTGGTGCGGATCTTTTCCATCCGGGAGTAGGCGACCGTCGACGCGACCGATTGGTGGACGGCGCCGGTCATCTGCCGGACGACGACACCAGCGGTGGCGGCGAGGCCGAGAATGCCGATGGAGAGGACGACGATGGCGACCATCACCTCGACGATCGTGAATCCGCGACGGGTTGGACGTCCGCCGGTTCCGTTAGGCATGGTCTTCATTGTGCGCACCCATGGCGGTTGATGAGGCCGATTGGCGAGATGCAGATCGAGTCGGTGAGCGAGCCGCGCGTGAACTTCACCTTCTGGGCAGTTCCACTCGTCATCCCCCGCCCGTCGAACGCAATCGTTATCCCGCTCGAGATGACCTGTACGCCAAACTGCTTGTAGAGATTGAGCGTCGTCCCCTTCGCCGCTTCCGCGGCTCCGGTTCCGAGGGTGTACCGGATCGAGTCGCCGGCGAGGTACAGCGTCGAGGTGCGGCCGGTGCTGATCGCCGTGGCGCGCACCGTCGACATTCTCGACGCGATACCATCCTTCGCCGACCGCATCTGATTGCGATCGTTCATGTTTCCCATCTTCGGGAGCGAGAGCCCCAGCACGATCCCCATGATCGCGATGACGATGAGGATCTCCACCAGCGTGAACCCCGTTCGGATCTTCTGCATTGCTACCTCGGTGTATTCGCTGCCCGTCCTCATGCGCGAACGGTGCCAGCAGCCAAATTGTTTTGTGACAACGGTTTACGCTTTCGCCGCCCACCCGGAGGGCCGCAATTACTTGCAGGTTTGCAACTTCTTGCGTAGCTCCGGGCGCTACTCGAGACCGTACTCGCGGATCTTGTAGAGCAGCGCGCGGTGGGAGAGGTCGAGCAACTGGGCCGCTCGCGTCCGGTTACCCGCGGTCCGGTCGAGCGCTTGCGCGATCAGCTCGCGCTCCAGTGCTTCCGTGCGCCGTTTGACGGACAGGTCGTGGTCCGCCACCGTTGGGTGCTTGCCGTTAGGCGACGGTGCCAGTGCGCCAGGCGTGCGGCTCACCTCCACCGGGAGCTGCGCGACGTCAATGCGCGCGTCGTCGGTGAGGACGAGCGCACGCTCGATCGCATTCTCGAGTTCGCGGACATTCCCCGGCCAGCTGTACTCGAGCAGTGCACGCATCGCTGCCGCGGTGATCACCGCCGCGGGCATCTGCAGCCGCGCCGAATGCGACTGCGCGAAATGACGCGCCAACTCGGCGATGTCGTCGCGCCGCTCGCGCAGCGGCGGGAGCTGCAGGCGGACGACGTTGACGCGATAGTACAGGTCTGCGCGGAACCGGCCTGCGGCAACTTCGGCCTCGAGGTCGCGCGACGTCGCCGCGACGAGCCTCACGTCGACGCTGCGCGAGGCGTTGTCCCCGACGCGACGGATCTCTCCCTCCTGCAGCACGCGAAGCAGCTTGACCTGGAGGGCGAGCGGCAGCTCGCCGATCTCATCGAGGAAGAGCGTGCCCCCATCCGCCTCCTCGAACAGCCCGCGCCTGTCCGTCGAGGCGCCGGTGAATGCGCCTCGGGCGTGCCCGAAAAGCTCACTCTCGAGCAGGGCGTCCGGAATCGCGGCGCAATTGACTGCGACGAAGGGCGAGGCCGCGCGCGGGCTCGATGAATGGACGAGCCGCGCAATCAGCTCCTTGCCTGTGCCGCTCTCGCCGGTCACGAGGACGGTCGATGGATGCTTCGCGACCTTGCGCGCGACGGCAACGATTTCGCGAAGGGCGGCGCTATGCCCGACGACGCCATCGGCTCCCCGGAGGGTCACCAGCTCGTCGCTGAGGCGCGCCACCTCGTGCCGCAAGCTCTCGCGCTCGATCGCCTTCCGAATGACCAGCTGCAGCTGGTCGGCGCGGAACGGCTTCGAGATGTAGTCGTAGGCGCCGCGACGGATCGCTTCGATCGCCGCCTCGTCATCGCCGTACGCGCTCATCATGACGACGAGTGCCCGCCCCGCCGCGGCGCGATACGTGTCGAGGAAGGTGAGTCCGTCCATCCCCGGCATGCGGACATCGCAGACGACGAGCGACGCATCCGCGGCGGCCAGGCTGGCGAGTGCGCTGGCACCGTCGGCCGCCGCCTCAACGTCGTGACCGTCGTCGCGCAGAATCAGCGAGATCGTGTGACGAAGGCCCGGCTCGTCATCGATGACCAGGATGCGCACGCGTGCCTAACGACCGCTGGGCGTGGCGCTTCGCGGCGGTGCGATTGCGCCCGCCGCCGACGGAGCCTTCACCGGCTCGAGCGACGCGGCCGCGATCGGGAAGAGGACATGGAACGCGGCGCCCCCCTCGCGAGCCCGCTCGACCCAGATCGTACCTCGCAGGTCATCGACGACGCGGGCGACGATCGCCAGTCCGAGCCCCGTTCCCTGCCCCGGCTCCTTCGTCGTGAAGAACGGGTCGAAGATCCGTTCCGCGTCCTCCTCGGCGATCCCGGGCCCGCTGTCGGCGACGACCATCTTGAGGATGGCAGCTGGCTGCGTGGTTTCGAGCCAGTGCTGCACGCGGGGGGCGAGGCGCCGTGCGACCCACGTCCGCGGGGGATCCGTCTCCCGTCTC
>JANMAM010000007.1:0-21068 GCA_031359795.1 Gemmatimonadaceae bacterium | reverse complement strand
GGCAATCGGGAAATTCCATTTGAAGACGCTGCCATCGGCGCTTTCACTGCGGCCATAACCCACCGTGACCACCGATATCTTGTCGGCCGGCGCCTTCTCGGTAATGGCAAAAGTGGCACCGGTGGACAGCGGTTGGACCAGCACCGCGCCGCCGTTTTTGCCTTTTTCCGTCGCCGGCAATACTCCCGCGCGCCTACAATCACCCCCTTCAACCCCCCGCCAATCCAGGGCATCACGCTCGCCTGGCCATCTTATCGTGCCCCGGTCAGCGTAGCGCGAGCTGCTGGCCGTTAGGCGCGCGGTCGAGCAGTGCGACCATCGACTCCCGGAGCGAGAGGAAGCGCGACCGTTCGCCGCTCGGGATCGGCTCGCCGCCCTTGACCCGGAGCGCGACCCGCGGATCCTTCTGCACCCCGTTGACGAGCACCTCGAAGTGGAGATGCGGCCCCGTCGAAAGGCCGGTCGTTCCCACGTAGCCGATTGTCTCGCCGATCGCGACGTGCTTGCCGGCGCGAATGCCCCTCGCGAACCCGCGGAGGTGGCCATGCCGGGTGACGAAGCCGTTGCGATGGCGGAGGATCACCATGTTGCCGTAGCCGCCTTTCCGTCCGGCGAAGGTGACCGTCGCGTCGCCGACCGCGCGAACCGGCGTTCCCGAGTTCGCGGCGTAGTCGGTGCCCATGTGTCCGCGGACCGTCCCGAGGATCGGATGACGGCGCATCCCGAACACGCTCGAGATGCGGCGGAACGAGAGCGGCGCGCGGAGAAAGGGCGCGCGCAGCGACTTGCCGTCGCCGTCGAAGTACGACCCGCCGACCGTCGCGCTCTGGAACCGCACCGCCTCGACCGCCGGCGAACCGTCATTCGTGAACGAGGCGGCGAGAATGTCGCCGACCCGCACCGCACCGTTAGGCCCGCGCTTCCGCTCGATGACCATGCGGAACTCGTCGCCGACCTGGAGGTCGCGGCTCATGTCGATCCGGTATTCGTAGATGTCGGCGAGTGTCCACGCCAGCTCGGCACGCGCCGGACCGGGAAGCACCGCGGCCGCGGCCGAATCCAGCGCTTCGTAGAGGGTCGACGAGATGCGCCCGGCGACGGTCAGCGTATCGGTGGTCCAGGGCAGGCGCTGCTCGTCGCCGACCCACCCGCTGTCGGTACGCGTCAGGCGCACGAGGTGGTCGATCGCGAGCTGGAAGACGATCTCCGACGGAACCGAATCCTGCGGCGCAGAGCTGACCGTGATCGCCATCCCGGCTGGCACCTTGCGCGGGTCGAGCATCTTCGCCGCGGCGAGTGCCTGCCGCGCGACGAGCTCCGACACACCACCGCGATTGAGCACGCCGACAATCGTCTCGCCGCGCGCGAGCGTATCGGTGTGCGCAATGAGCGCCTGGACTGCCGGCGACGGCGGCTCGGTGAGCAACCGGCCTGGCGCGGGCGCCTCGACCTCGGGAGTAAAACGCAGCGCGGCGGCGGCGAGCATCGCCACCACCGCGTAGGTACCGGTTCGTACGGCCCAGGTCTTCAATCCATCTGCCTCCGAATGAACGTCGGGATCTCCATGTCGGACAGATCCTGCGACGGGGACTGCGGAGTCGGGGGCTGCGCCGGTACCGGCGTGTTGCCACGTCTCGGTATGTCAGACGACGGCGTCGACCGTGGGGTCACCGAACTGACCCGCTGCGGGCGGCTCGGAAAGGGGATCACCGGCGCGCCCTTCGGAGCCGTGACCGGCTCGGAGACGGACCCGCCCAGTTGCATCGCCTTGTCGAACCCGGTCGCGATGACGGTGACGCGGATCTCACCCTGCATCGCCGGCTCGTGCACGGCGCCGAAGATGATCTCTGCGTCGTCGCCGACCGCGTCATGAATGATCTCGTTGATCTGGTGTACTTCCCCGAGGGTGAGGTCGGCGCCGCCGGTGATGTTCACCAGCACGCCCGTCGCCCCGGAGACCGAGACGTTATCGAGGAGCGGCGATGCGATCGCCTGCTGGGCGGCTTCCATCGCGCGGCTCTCGCCGCGGCCGACCCCCGTGCCCATCAGCGCCGAGCCGCCGGCCTGCATCACGGTGCGGACGTCGGCAAAGTCGACGTTCACGAGGCCGGTCACGCTGATCAGCGACGAGATGCCCTGCGTCGCGTGGAGAAGCACTTCGTCAGCCTTCTTGAGCGCGTCCTGGAAGGGAATCCCCTTCCCGACCACCGCGAGGAGCCGCTCGTTCGGCACCACGATCATCGTGTCGACATGCTTCCGCATCTCGGCGATGCCCAGCTCCGCCTGGCGCATGCGCTTCCGTCCCTCGAACAGGAACGGCCGCGTCACGATCCCGACGGTCAGCGCACCGACTTCGCGCGCAAGCTCGCAGATGATCGGTGCCGCTCCCGTCCCGGTGCCACCGCCCATGCCGTACGTCACGAAGACGAGGTCGGCGCCGGAGAGCGCGCGGATCACTTCGTCGCGGTTCTCATCGATGGCCTGGCGGCCGATTTCGGGACGCGCACCGGCGCCGAGTCCGCGCGTGAGCTTCTTGCCGATCTGGATCTTGATGTCCGACTTCGAACTCAATAGCGCTTGCGCGTCGGTGTTCACCGAAACGAACTCGACACCCTCGAGCCGCTCTTCGATCATTCGGTTGACGGCGTTGCCACCACCGCCGCCAACGCCAACGACCTTCATCCGCGCGTTCTGCGACGTGTTCTCTTCGAATTCGAAGATCATTGCGGAAGAGCCTCTGTGCTACGAGGGGAAGCGACAACCAATCGCGAAGGTCCGTTCCGATCAGAACGGAGAAGAGCATGGCGCTGTGGATAAGTCGTGCGCCAGGGTAGAACCCGATTTCCGGCGCGACGCGAATCTAACAGCTTTTCTCGGCAAGACCATACCCGCAGTTGTGACGAGCGATCGCGGAAAAGATTTCAAACTTTTTTGCTTCGAAGTTATCCACAGAGGGAACGTGGATATCAGATAAATGATCGCGGCGTTTCCGACTTTGCTCGCTTGTCCAGCTGTTCCACACTCGTGGCTGTAAGCAACAATCGGCAGGCAATCAGCGAATCGCGGAGGGAATACGCACCATCAACGCCGTTCGCTGACTGCGTGCCGCTTACAGCTTATCGCTCGCTCGCGGGCGCCGCGATACCGGCCGAACCGCGATCGGGGCCAGGTCGAAGACGGCAATCCCTGAAATCGGATGCAGTGTAGTTCAACAGCTTGAACTGCAATGCATCGGATTGCACGGATTCATCCGATAAAACCCTGATCGGTCACGATCCGGGGTTGCTGCAGTGCGCTAGAAGAAGTCCTGCAGCCAGTCCTTCACCCGCTTCGCGAAGCGATCGACGTTTCCGTCGCCGCCCCCACGCGCCGCGCCGCGCGCGTTCGCGGTGGCTCCGTTGATGTGGAGCCGGTGTGCGCCATACTGCGCGAGTCCGACAACCGTCGCAAAACGTGGCGAATCGACCGAATCACTCAGGCCACCCACGTTTTCGACCGGTGATCCGATGCGCACCCCGGTGCCGAACGAATCGGACGCGAGCTCCGCGGCGCCGCTCATCGCCGCTGCGCCGCCGGTGAGCACGATTCCCGCCGACAGCTTGCCAGCGTAGCCGGCACTGGCGATGTCGCGGGCGACGAGATCGAAGATCTCGTCCATCCGCTGATGAATGATGTGCGCGAGCAGCTCGCGTGGAATGTGCCGGTCGCCCTGCGCGACGGTGCTCGGCAGCTGGATCGTCTCGCCGAGCTTCACCATCGGCTCGTACGCACAGCCGTACTGCTCCTTCAATCGCTCCGCGTCGGCCTGGGTGACGCCGAGTCCGTGCACGATGTCGCTCGTGACGTTGTTGCCGCCGTAGTTGATCGTGCCGAGATGCCGGATCTTTCCCTCGTGGAAGATCGCGAGGTCCGTGGTGCCCGCGCCCATCTCGACCAGCGCAACGCCGAGCTCCTTCTCGTCTTCGGTGAGTACGCAGAGCGCGCTCGCCAGCGGCTCGAGCACGAGCTCGCGCGTCTCGTAGCCCGCGCGCTCGACGGCCTTGCGCAGGTTCACCGCGGGGGAGCTGCCGATCGTGACGAGGTACATCTCGACCTCGAGACGCATCCCGATCATCCCGACCGGGTCGCGGATCCCGTCGTTCTTGTCGACCGAATACTCCTGCGGGATCGCGTGCAGCAGCTCGCGGTCCTGCGGAATCGCCTGCGCGCGCGCGACTTCGTTCGCACGGTCGACGTCGGCGCGCTTGATTTCGGCACCGTTCACGGCGACGATGCCGCTGCTCGTCATCGCCCGCACATGCTCGCCGGCGATTCCGGCGTACACGGCCTCGACCTCGACGCCGGCCATTCGCTCGGCATCCTGCACCGCCTTCCGGATCGAGCGCGTCGTCTCCTCGATGTCGGCGACGACACCTCGACGCATTCCCATCGTCTTCGCCTGACCGACGCCGAGGACGCGGATGGTGGGGTGCTTCGGCAGGTCGCCGACGACTTCGGCGATGATCGCGGTGGTTTTCGCGGAGCCGATGTCGAGACCAGCTACCAGACGTTCGGGATTCATTGCAGGCGGGCGATGACTTGGTCGCGGTATCGGAGGTCGAGCTCGGCCACCGCAAGATGGCGCCGCGCGAGGTCGTCTTCAACCGCTGTGATTTCGGCGAGGCGATCCGCGGTCACCGACGACAGTGCCCGAACGCGCACCGCGGGCAGCCGCACGAGGAGTTCATTTCGCCCCTGACGTCTCACTTCGCTCACCCGGCCAAACAGTGTCGGATAGCCGACCCGAAGCTCGGCGAGCAGCCGCGCGATCGCCGTGTCGCGGACCGCCAGGATCGGCAGATCGAGTCTGGTTGCCGCGGGATCGATCGGGAGCGGCTGCCCTCGGCCGTCGATCACTGCGAACCCCTTCGCGTTGGGGACGAGCGCGACCGGAAGATTCTCCTCGACGCGAACGACGAGCGTGCCCGGCAGCTTCCGGGTCACGCTCACCGAGCGGATCTGCGGATGCGTCGTGAGGCGCGCGACGAGTGGCTTCGAGTTGTCCCAGACATTCGCGTTCGAGTCGACGCGGAGCCTGGCGAGCACCTCCGCGGGAGTGAGGTAGACCGCCCCACGGATCTCGACCTTGCGGACCCGGAAGAACACCAGGTTCCGCATCAGCGCCGGCCCGGTCCACGGGAGCGACAGCAGGCCCAAGCCAATGATCGCCGCGAGGGCCACGCGAACCGTGCGCGTCCGTTTTTCCGCGGGAGGTCCGTCAGTGTTCGCGGCGGGAACCGTCATCGCGCGGCTGGTGCCGCAGTGAGTCGGGCGATGAGCTCGGGTCCGGTGCGCGTGATGTCGCCCGCGCCGATCGTCACGACGACATCGCCCTGCCTGACGACGCGAGCGAGTGCGTCGGCGAGATCGTTGCGCTGTCCACGCCACACCACCGACTTTCCCGCCGCACGCACGCCGTCGACGACGAGCCCTGACGTGACGCCGTCGATCGGCGTCTCGCGCGCGGGATAGATCTCGGTCAGCAGCACAACGTCCGCGACCGCGAGCGATTCTCCAAACTCGCGTGCGAAGTCGCGCGTGCGCGTGAAGAGGTGCGGTTGAAACGCCGCGACGATTCGCCGGCCTGGAAAGGCGACCCGCGCGGTTTCGAGCGCGGCGCGCACCTTCGTCGGATTGTGGGCGTAGTCATCGACGATCGCGACGCCCCCCACCTCGCCCAGCCGTTGAAATCGCCGCTCGACGCCGGCGAAGCGGGCGAGTCCCGCCGCCATCCCGTCGACCTTTGCGCCGAGCGCGAGCCCGGTCGCAATCGCGGCCAGTGAGTTGAGAACGTTATGACGCCCCGGCACCGGCAGCCGCACGCTCCCTAACGCTTCGCCGTCGAATTCCACGACGTAGCGCGACTCGCCGGGCGAGAGCTGGAGCTCGGTCGCCCGCACCCGCGCGTCCTCGGACGCGATGCCATAGCGAAAGATCTCCGCGCTCGGCGGCACCGTAAGCGTGTTGGCGCCTTCGTCGTCGGCGCAGAGCACGATCTGTCGCGCGCCACGAACGAACGTCGCGAAGGTGTCGCGGATCTCCGCGAGGTCCTTGTAGATGTCGAGATGATCGGCCTCGACGTTGGTCACGACCGCGATCGTCGGGCTCAACGCGAGAAAGGACCGGTCATACTCGTCCGCCTCGACGACGAACACGTCTTCCCCGCCCGCGCTCAGGTTTCCCCCCCAGCTCCCGACGCGTCCCCCAGCGACCCCAGTGGCGTCGAGCCCCGCGGCGCGCAGCGCTTCGGTGGTGAGCACCGTGGTCGTCGTCTTCCCGTGCGTCCCGGCAACCGCGACCAGCGTCGTCCCCGCGACGGCCTCGCCGAGCGCTTCAGCCCGCCGGATGACGGGAATCCCGAGCGAGCGGGCGCGCTCGAGCTCGGGGTGTGTTTTCGGCACCGCCGAGGTCACGACGACGGCGCGCGCGTTCTCGACGTGCAGCGGATCGTGCCCTTCCTGCATCGACACCCCGAGCCGCCTCAGATCGGCGGCGCCAGCCAGGCTGTTGTCACACCCGGTGACGCTCGCTCCGCGACGGACGAGGAGTTCAGCAAGGCCGCTCATCCCCGCGCCGGCAATCCCGACGAAGTGCACGGGACGAGAATCGGAGGCGTCGATGAGTGGCATCAGGGATCAATATAGCGGCGGCGTGGATCGATGAGCCGATCCACGAAGCATGACCTCCAGCGCGTCCCGCGCGATTTCTCTCGCCGCCTCCGGCCGCGCCCGCCCCCTCGCGCCACCTGCCAGCGCCGCCAGCCTCGCCGGATCATCGAGCACGTTGCGGGCGATCGCGTCGAGCATCAGCGACGTTAGGCCTGACTGTGGCACATGGATCGCCGCCCCCGCCGAGTGCAGGCTCTTCGCGTTCTCCGACTGGTGGTCGGCGGCGGCGGTCGGCAGCGGGATGAGGATCATCGGAATGCCCCACGCACACAGCTCAGCGGTCGTCATGGCGCCGGCGCGGGTGATCGCCAGGTCGGCGGCGGCGTAGGCTTCGGTGATCGGCGACAGGTAGGGCCGGATCCGCACGTGGTCGCTCTGCAGCGACGAGAGCTCGGCGTGCTCCGTGCGTCCGGTTCCCCAGATGACGTGGGTATCGCGCGGAATGCCGGCCCTGACCCAGTCGGCGACGACCGCATTGAGGCCGCGCGCCCCCTGGCTGCCGCCGAAGATCAGCACCACCCGTCCGCCCTGGCGCGGAAATCCCCACGCCTCGCGCGCAGCGCCGCGGTCGGGGCGCACCGCGGGCGGCGGCACGATCGGGCAGCCGGTGTCGAGCAGTCCGCCCTTCGCACCCTTGAGCATCTGTGCGGCCTCGGGGAAGCCGAGGTAGACCGACCGCGCAAAGCGCGCGAACAGGCGGACCGTTAGGCCGGGATGGCTGTTGGCTTCCTGGAGCACGATCGGGATCCTGTTCGCGACTCCGTAGGCAAGTGCAAGCGCGGCCCCGTATCCGCCGGTACCGACGATCAGCGACGGTCGCTGCTCCGCGGCAAGCGCCCTGAGCCGACGCCAGGCGCTGAGCATGCCGCGCGCGGTCTTCCAGTTGTCCCACGGTCGCGAGCGATAAAGCGGGTGCAGGTCGAGCAGCTCGTAGGGGAACCCTTCCTTCGGAAGCAGCTCGCGCTCGATGCCGCGCCGCGCGCCGACGAAGAACGGCCGCACGGCCGGGTCTTCGGCGATCATCGCCCGGGCGATCGCGAGACCGGGATAGAGATGCCCGCCCGTCCCCCCGCCGGCGAACCAGACTCGCATCAGCCGGTCACCCCACCGCGCCGAGCGGATCGGCCCCAGCCGGCGGGGCGACCCGTTCCCGATCGCTCCCGATGTTGACGAGCACCCCTGTGCTCAGGAGCGAAAGCAGCAGGTTCGACCGGCCGTAGGACACGAACGGCAGCGTCAGCCCGGTCGTCGGAAGCAGCCCGATGACGACACCGAGGTGAATGAATGCCGTCGACACGACGGTGAACGTCAGCCCGACGGCGACCAGCGTCAGGAAGGGCGAGCGAGCGCGGCGCGCGATGCGCATGCCTAACGCGCCGTAGGCACCGAACGCGATCACCAGCGCCGCCATGCCGAGAAACCCCCACTCCTCCGCGACATTGCTGCCGATGAAATCGCTGAATGGGAACGGGAGAAATCCGTACTGCTGGTGCCCCTGCCCGAAGCCGCGGCCGATCAGCCGGCCCGAGCCGACAGCGATCAGCGACTGCTGGAGTTGGTAGCTCACCTCGCGCGTCGTGCTTCCCGGATCGAGGAACGATGTCATCCGGAGCAGCACGTACTGCAGCTTCACCATCTGGTGCCAGAGCAGTGGCGTACCGATCAGGCCAAGCGCGACGAAGTGCCCGATGCGCGCGCCCCCGGCGAACATCACGACGCCCATCAGCAGGAGAAAATAGACCGCCGCCGACAGATCCGGCTCGAGTGCGGCAAAAAGCGCCAGCAGTCCGACGATCACGAGTGCCGGCAGGACGCCCTTCGTCAGGCGGCGCATTGCTTCGCCTTTCTTCATGACCAGCATCGCCGTCCAGACGACCACCGCCAGCTTCGCCAGCTCCGACGGCTGCAGCGAGCTCCCGCGCAGGAAGCGCCGCGAGCCGTGGATCCGGGGCGCGAGGGTCTCGGTAAAAGGAAGTACGGTCAGCAGCATCAGCACCAGTGCGAGCCCCATCAGCGGCCACGCCCAGCCGCGCCACCGCTCGGCGTCGGTCTTCGCGGCGAACGCGAACACCGCGATGCCGGCAACCGCGCCGATCGCCTGCCGCACCAGGTAGTACGACCCGTCCCTGCCCTCCTGGACGGCTACGATCGAGCTCGCGCTGTACAGGGCGGCGAGGCCGAAGACGAGCAGCATCGACGTGACCGCGACGAGCGCCCGCGCTTCCGGTGTCATGCGCCAGCGGATCCGCGGCGCCGGCCCCGCGCCGCGCGGCGGGGTGCTTCGCGCGGGCGTTGCCGCTCGCGGTGTCGGGGTTCGCGTCGCCACCGTCATGACGCGCCCTCTGCCGCCAGCCGCCTGAACTCGGCGCCGCGCTCCTCGTAGTTGTTGAACATGTCGTAGCTCGAGCAGGCGGGCGAGAGCAGCACCGCGTCGCCCGGCTTGGCGATCGCCCGCGCGCGCGCGATCACCGCCCCGAAGTCACTGCCTAACCGTTCGACCGCCGCCAGCTTGCCGAGATCGCGCTCGATGATCTCGGCCGATTCGCCATAGGCGATTACCGCCCGGCAGTTCTTCGCGATCGCCGGCGCGAGCGCCGTGTATGGCTCGCCCTTGTGCCGGCCGCCGAGCAGGAGGACCGTCGGCCGCGTCATCCCCTCGACGGCGACGAGGGTGCTGCTGACGTTCGTCGCCTTCGAGTCGTTGATCCACTGCACGCCGCCGAACTCTCCGGCAACCTCGAGACGGTGCTTGAGCGCCGTGAATCCGCGCAGCCCGGCGGCAATCTTCAGCCGCGCCGGTCCGGTGCAGTGTGACTGGTCCGCGACCATCACCGCCAGCGCCGCGGCCAGTGCGTTGGCGACATTGTGATCGCCGAACAGCGTCAGTGCATCGCGGTCGAGCAGCGGCGCGCCGAGCACCATCAACTGCTTCGACGAACGATCGTACCAGGCATCGGTCGGGGCTGCGAGCGAGAAGCGCGACGTCGTCCCCAGCGGCCAGCTCGTGCCGACTGCGGCGGCCGGCGCGGCGGACTCCGGCAGCCGCCGGGCGAGCGTCAGCGTCGCCGGGTCGTCGGCATTCAACACCCATTTCGACCGCGCGCTCATGTTGCGGAAGATCAGCGCCTTGTCCTGGTAGTACTCGTCCACCGACGCGTAACGGTCGAGATGGTCGGGACTGAGATTGGTGACGACGCCGACCTCGGGTGCGATCGCCGGAGTGTCGTGCAGCTGGAACGATGAGAGCTCGAGCGCGATCCATTCCGGGTGCTTCACGCCTAACGCGACGGCGGCGAGGGGCGTGCCGATGTTCCCGGCGTCGATTGCGTCCTTCCCGAGGGCCCGAAGCAACGACCCGATCAGCGCGGTCGTCGTCGTCTTGCCGTTGGTGCCGGTGATCGCGATGACCCTGGTCGCCGGCAGGAACGCGAGCGCGATCTCGATCTCGCCGACGATCGGGACGCCAGCGGCCCGTGCGCGCGCGAGCGGCGGCGCACCGGGGGGAACGCCCGGGCTCGCGACCACTCGTGCCGCGCGCGCGATCCGCTCCAGATCGTGGCTTCCGAGGTCGACCGACACGCCGAGCGCCCGAAGCTCCGCCGCGGCCTGTTGGCTCGCCGGTGAGGTCCCGGAGTCCGACGCGTAGACCGTCGCACCCTCCCGCCGTAGCAGCTCGGCGGCGGAGCGGCCGCTCTTGCCGAGCCCGATGACCGCGTACTCTCCGCTACGATCGATCGAGGGACCCGCCGCGCTCATCGAATCTTCAGCGTGCTGAGGGCGACGAAGGCGGAGAGAATGCCGAGGATCCAGAAGCGCACGACCACCTGCGTCTCGCGCCACCCCTTCATCTCGAAATGATGGTGCAGCGGCGCGCGGAGAAAGACACGGTGCGCCTTCGCGTAATCGACGCCGAACTTCTTGCGCCGGTACCTGAACACGGTCCGCTGCACGATGACGGAGAGCGTCTCGGTCATGAACACCGCGCCGATGAACAGGAGCAGGAACTCGCTCTTGAGAAGGATCGCGATCGAGCCTAACGCGCCACCGAGCGCGAGCGATCCGGTGTCGCCCATGAACACCTGCGCCGGATGCGCGTTGTACCAGAGAAAGCCAATGCAGGCGCCCGCGAGCGCCACGCAGAACACCGTCAGCTCGCCAGCCCCCCGCATGTAGAACAGCTGGAGGTAGTCCGCCGCCTTGAAGTTCCCGATGACGTAGGCGAAGATCGCGAAGGTAAACGACGCGATCGCGGTCAGCCCGGCGGCCAGCCCATCGAGGCCATCGGTGAGGTTCACGGCGTTGCTCGTCCCGGTGAGCACGAACGTCGTGAACAGCACGTAGAAAAAGGCGAGCGTCGCCGTGGCCGGGATGATCAGCACGTACTTGTAGAAGGGCAGCGTCGTCGACGCGCCGGGCAGCGTCGACAGTGGATGCTGCCAGAGGTACCAGCCGAGGAACACACCGATCGTGATCTGCCCGATCAGCTTGTACCGCTCGACGAGGCCCTCATTCTTTTTCCCCTCGCGCTTCTGTTTCAGCTTGAGGTAGTCGTCGAGGAAGCCGATGACGCCCATCCACGCGGTGACGAGCACGGCGAGCAGGATGTAGCGGTTGTTGAGCTTCGCCCAGAGCAGCGTCGGGATCAGCGACGAGGCGAGGATGATCAATCCTCCCATCGTCGGTGTCGTGCCCTTCCCGGCGTGCGTGTCGGGCGTACCCTCGCGGACGACCTGGTTGACCGCGCCCGCCTTGAGGCGGCGGAGAATCACTGGCCCGACGATGAACGACATCAACAGCGCCGTCACCGCCGCGCCCGCGGCGCGGAACGAGATGTAGTTGAAAAGATTGAAAAGCTTGACGTAGTGCGTCAGCGGGACGAGAAAATGATAGAGCACGACGCGGGCTTTCCGATGTAGATGAATGCGAGCAGGACGCGACGCGCCCGCCGTTGTTGCGAAATCTGTTGCGATGTCTGCTGCAATCCTGCCGACCTGCGACCGTTCACGCGATCGGCGACCGCTCGCGCGGTCGCCGCACTCTCACTCTAACGCGTCGCCTCGGCCCATGCGGTGAGATGCGGCACGATCCGCTCCAGCTTCACTCCACGCGACGCTTTGAGCAGGATCACTGCATCCGGCGCGAGCCTCGCGCGGAGCGCTGGCCAGATATCGTCGACGTCAGCACCCGTCACGACGCGCGGATCTCGCACTGCGTCGAGCGCCTTCGCGAAGTCGCCGATTCCGGCTATCACGTCGATTGACGATTCCACCGCGCGCTTCGCAATTTCCGCGTGCAATGCGGCCGCGCCGGGCCCGAGCTCTCGCATCGTACCGAGCACGAGCACACGCTGGCGACCGCGAGCGGTGCCGTCGAGCAAGTCCACCGCCGCACGCGTCGAACCGGGATTCGCGTTGTACGCGTCATTGATGAGCAGCGCTCGGCCGAGCGGCTCCGCTGCGAGGCGCATCTTCGGCTGCGGCATCACCGCGATTCCCCGCGCGATGTCGGCGAGTTCCACCCCGCATTCGCGCGCGACCGCGATCGCGAGCATCGCGTTCCTGAGATTGTGCTCGCCGCGGAGCGGAACGTCGAAGCGCACGCCGTCCACCTCGAGCCACCCTCCCCCCGCAGCCGCATCCTCGCTCCGTCCCCAGCGCGCCGCGCTGACGTCGCCGCTCCCAAGCCCGGCGACGATCACCCGCGCTGCGCGCTCGCGGGCGATCGTGATCAGCTCGGGCTCGGTCGCGGGAACGACCGCCACCGCGACGTTCTCGAAGATCGCCGACTTCTCCTTGCGGACACCGTCGATTGAACCGAGCAGCTCGAGATGCGCTTCGGCCACCGACGTGATCATGGCGATATCGGGCTCGGCGATCGCACGCAGCAGCGCGATCTCGCCCGGGAGGCTCGTCCCCATCTCGACGACGGCCATCTCCGCGTCCGCGGGGAGGGCGAGCAGCGTCAGCGGAACGCCAATCTGGTTGTTCAGGTTTCCCTGCGTCGCGTGCACCCGGAAGCGGACCCCCAGCGCGGCGCGCAGCAGCTCCTTGGTGCTCGTCTTCCCATTGCTTCCCGTCACGCCGACCACCGGCTTGCCCCAGGCATGCCGCCGATGGCGCCCGAGCGCGCCTAACGCGTGGAGGGTGTCGTCGACGAGGTAAACGGGGACACCGACTCCCGCTACCCGCCGCGCATCGGACACGACCAGTCCGACCGCGCCCTTCCCGACCGCATCGGCGAGATGATCGTGGGCATCGTGGTTCTCTCCGCGCAGCGCGACGAACAACGCGTTAGGCGAGACCGTCCGTGTATCGGTGCCGACGCTGGAGAACGCCGTCTTCCCGCGCGGCAGCTCGCCGCGCCCGTGCTCGGCGAGAGCGGCCGCCACCTCGTCCATCGTCCAGACCAGGTCGTTCATCGAGCGCCCGCCGTCAGTTGATGCACGATCTCTTTTTCGTCGAAGTGATGTTTCACGGTGCCGCGGATCTGGTAGGTCTCGTGTCCCTTGCCGGCGAGCACGACGACATCGTCCTCGCCGGCGAGCGCAAGCGCGCGGGCGATCGCCGCACGCCGGTCCTCGACCCGCTCGTGCGGGCGGCCGCGCATCCCGGCCTCGATGTCGTCGAGGATGCGCTCGGGGTCCTCGGTGCGCGGGTTGTCGCTCGTCACGATCGCGACGTCCGCTTTCCGGGTGGCGATCTCGCCCATGACCGGGCGCTTGCCCCTGTCGCGATCGCCGCCGCACCCGAAGACAACGATCAACCGGGCCGTTGCGAACGGACGGACGGCGTCGAGCGCGCGCTCGAGGGCGTCCGGCGTGTGCGCGTAGTCGCGCAGCACCGCCGGGGCGTCATGCAGCAGCTCGAGCCGTCCTGGAACCTGCGGCGAGCGGCTGAGGCGAGCCGCGATCTCATCGACATGCATCCCGACGGCGTGCGCCGCACCAGCAGCCGCGAGCGCGTTCGCGACGTTGAACGCGCCGATCAGCGGCAGCGTCACGCTCGCCTCGCGCGCTCCGATCGCCAGTGTCCACTCGCTGCCGTGCGGGCGGTAGCGGACGCCGAGTGCGCGGACGTCCGCGCTCCGCCCTTCGGCGGAAAACGTGAGCGATCGCGGTGCCAGCGGCAGGGCCAACCACGACGGGTCGTCGGCATTCACCACCGCGACGCCGGTCGGCGCGAGCAGGCCGACCAGCAGCGCCTTCGCCGCCAGGTAGTCGTCCATCGTGCCGTGGTAGTCGAGGTGATCGCGGGTGAGGTTGGTGAATACCCCCGCGTCGAACACGACGCCTTCGACGCGCTTCTGGTGCAGCGAATGCGACGACACCTCCATCGCGACCGTCGAGACGCCCTTCGCGACCAGCGCCGCGAGGACGCGTTGCAGCTCGATCGGTCCGGGCGTGGTGAGCCCGCTCCCGCCATCGAGTGCGGCGCCTTCGCTTCCAACGAGCACGCCTAACGTTCCGATCGACGCCGAGCGGGCGTCAGGCAGGTCGAGGAGATGCCGGAGAAGGCCGACGGTCGTCGTCTTCCCGTTCGTTCCGGTCACGCCGACGATTCGGAGCGACCGCGCCGGATCGCCGTGGCGCACCGCCGCCGCTGCTGCCGCCGCGCGGCGCCCGTCGCTCACCACGATCACCGGGAGTCTGGTGCGCGTCTCGTCCTCGACGATCGCCGCGCCCGCCCCCTGCGCCTCGACGGCGGCGAGGAACTCGTGGCCATCGCGTGCCGACCCGCGCACCGCGACGAACAGCGACCCGGGTTTCGCGGCGCGGCTGTCGTCGGTTACGTCGTCGATCCGCTCGGGGAGCACACCGCGCGTGCGCACGAGCAGGCCCAGTTCGCGAAGGCGATTGGTGATCGACGTCAGCTCGGTGCTCATCGAAGGCGGGTCACTCGTCGTAGTGAAGGCGAACGACCGCGCCCCGTCGCACCTGCGCACCGGCAACCGGGAATGTTGCGCCGGCCGCGCCGCGCGCCAGCTGGACACGCAGCCCTGCCCCATGCAGCGCGGCGACCGCCGCGCGAAGCGCCATGCCGTGCACGTCGGGAACCGCGACCGTGGCGGCGGCGCGCGGAGCTCCCGCGACCGGCGCATCGAGCGCGACCACCACCGGCACCGACGCCGCGCCGGAATCGAGCCGCGCCGTGTCCGCGACCGGCACCGCCGCTGTCGCCGAGTGCCGCAGCGACCGGCTGGCGAGCGCGCCGCGATCGAGCGCCGCGTCGCGAGCGGCGAGCGCCGCCTGGAGCACCGCCCTCGTCACGGGCGCGGCCGTCACCGCGCCGTACCCCTTGGCGGGATCATCGAGCTTGACGAGGATCACATACTGTGGCGCGTCCGCGGGAAAGAGCCCGATGAACGACGCGTAGTACTTGCCTGACGCGTAGCCCCCGCCGGCATTGAGCCGGGCCGTACCCGTCTTTCCGGCGACGGCGAAGTTGGTGAGATCGGCCTGCAGTCCTGTTCCCCGCTCGACCGCTTCGCCGAGCATCGCCCGCACGCTGGCCGCGACCGCCGGCGAAACGACGCGCCTGACGACACGGCGCGAATGCCGGTAAAGAACCTCGCCCTCGGCGCCGCGAATCTCGCGCACCAGCGTCGGCTCGAGCAGCTCCCCGCCGTTCGCGATCGCCGCGTACGCCGTCGCGAGCTGCAGCGGCGTCACGGCCACTTCGTAGCCCATCGCCAGCGATGCCGGCGACATCTTCGACCAGGCCCTGGGCAGCCGCAGCGTGCCTGACGCTTCCGTCGGGAACGGCAACCCCGTCGGTGTTCCAAAGCCGAAGTCGCGCAGCGACTCGTATTGCGCGCGAGGACTCAGGCGCTGCGCGAACTGGGCGATGCCGATGTTGCTCGACGTCCGGATGACGTCGCTGAGCGTCAGCGTCCCCGCGCTCTTGTGGACGTCGTTGATCGTGCGGCCGAACACCGTCCAACTTCCACCATACGTCTCGACCCGATCATCGGCGCGGGCATACCCGCCCTCGAGCAGCGACGCGGCGACGAGCGGCTTGATCGTCGATCCCGGCTCGAACGGCTCCGTGATCCCCGTGACACCGGACCGCTGGCTGCGCCGGCTCGCCATCGCCAGCACCGAGCCGTCGTGCGGATCGAGGACCACGATGTCGCCGCCGCTCGCGCCGAGCTGCGCCACCGCGTCGGCGAGTGCACGCTCGCAGATCGCCTGGAGCTCATGGTTCACGGTCAGCGTGATCGACCGCCCCCTGGTCGGAGCGACGCCGGGATCGTTAGGCGCCTCGAAGCTCCGGCCCATCGCGTCGCGAAGCCGCGTTGCCGAGCCGGCCGTTCCCCGCAGCAGCGAGTCGAGGGAGAGCTCGATGCCATCCGCTGCGTCGCCCGTCATGTTGACGCTGCCGATCAGAGCGCGGAGCCCGGGCGACAACGCGTACACGCGCTCCGATACCGGCTCGCTGTACACGCCTCGCAGCGAGATCGCGCTCGCGACTTCCGATGGAAGAAACTTGCCGGGAACGACGACCCAGGCACGCTTCGCGTCGGTCGCGCGGGCAATCCAGTCGGTCGCGACCCCGGCACCCGCCAGCGCGCGGCGGAGCGCCGCCGACTCGCGGACCTCGCGCGGCGCGACCGCCAGTCGGAGCATCTCCCGACTCTCGGCGAGCGGCTGACCCGTCGCGTCGATGATGTCACCACGCGGTGCGGGGACCGGCGCATCGGTAAAGTGCTGGCGCTCCGCGCGCGCCGCCCAGGCGTTGCCCTGCCAGAGCTGGACCCACGCCGCGCGGCCGATCAGGGCGACGGCAAAGGCGAGGAGCGAGATGTTCACCGCTCCGAGACGACTGACTCTGCGCACGCTGCCTAACGCTGACGAGCCCGTGGCGGGCGCGGGAGAATGACGACCTGGGTGTCGGCGGGAACGTGCATCTGCAACCTCTGTTCGACGATCGGTGCGAGCTTCGCGCGGCTCGACAAGTCGCGGATCTGGCTCTCGAGTTGCGCGCGTCGTGCCTCGAGTTGCACTCGGCGCTTATCGAGCTCGGTGATCTCGCGCGACCGCGCGATCCCGTAGCTCCTCCGCCAGATGACGCCCGTGGTCACGAGGAGGAAACCGAACAGCAGCAGGGCGAGCTGACGGCCGCGCCCGCTCTTTCTGCCCGATTTCCGCGAGGGGCCGCGGGCAGCCGGCCGTTCTCCGCTCTTTCCAGCGGGCTTTCCGCTCTTAGCCGGCATGCCGGTACCCCCGGAGCCGCGCGCTCCTCGCCCGCACGTTGCGGCGCGTCTCCTCCGGACCGGCGACGATCGCTTTCTTCGTCAGGAGCGTGCCAAGGGGCGCGCCACGGCACGTGCAGATCGGGTGCTTCGGCGGGCAGATGCACGCCGTGCTCCAATCGCGGAAGGCGTTCTTGACGAGGCGATCCTCCCCGGAGTGGTAGGCGATCACCGCGCAGGTCCCCCCGGCGAGAGGCGGTCGCGCAGCGCGGGCAGGGCGCGCTCGAGATCGCGCAACTCGCTGTTCACGGCGATCCGCACTGCCTGAAAGATCCGCGCAAAATCTCCGGCGTCGGTCCGGGCGCCCAGCGCACCGCGAATGGCGTTCACGAGATCATCGCTCGTCTCGAACGCCCGAGTCTCGCGCCGGCGGACCACCTCGCGCGCGAGACGTCCTGCTTTTTGCTCGTCGCCGTATTCGCGGAAGATCCTCGCCAGCTCGCTTTCGCCCTCGTCGGCGAGGAGCGTCGCCGCGTCCCACTCCGCATCATTGCCCATGCGCATGTCGAGCGGCGCGCCCGCGCGGAACGAGAAGCCTCGGCGTTCATCGTCGAGCTGGCGGGATGACACGCCGAGATCGAGCACGATCGCGTCGAAGGTCAGACTCGCAAGCGCATCGATGCGCTCGGGATATGCGTAGTTCCCTTCGACCGCGGTGAAGCGCTCACCGAAAGCAGCCAGCCGCTCGGTCGCGACGGATAATGCCGACGGATCGCGGTCAATACCGATCACGCGCGCGACTCCCGCCTCGAGCAAGGCGAGCGAATGACCGCCACCGCCGAGCGTTCCGTCCAGCACGCATCGTGCACCGGCGAGGAGCGCGAGTACTTCCGCCGCGAGGACGGGCGCGTGATACTCGCTGTCCCAGCGACCCGCCATTTCCTCGACTACCGCCATGCGATCCCGTTCATCGCGTTCGACCAGCGCACGTGAGCATCCCGAAAGCTAAGCACCTGCTCTTCGTGATTCATGGCGCGCGTGCGGAGTTGCCGGCAGTTCGGCGGCTCATCGACGTCGCTCGTGAGGCCGGACACATCGTGACCCCACGCATCACCTGGACAAGGGGCGATGCGACCAACTTCGCGCTTGAAGGGGCGCGAGAGGGCGTCGACGCGATTGTCGCCTTCGGTGGGGATGGCACCGTCAACGAGGTACTGAACGGGCTCTCGACGCACGACGTTCCGCTCGGAATCATTCCGCTGGGCACAGCGAACGATTTTGCGCGCCAGGTCGGGATCCCGCTCGATCCGGACGCGGCGCTGCGGCTGATTCTCAGCGAGTCGCCGGCCCGCATCGATACCGGCGAGCTGAATGGCCGGCGGTTCCTCAACGTCTCGACGGCGGGGATCGGCGCCGAGGCGACCGCCGAGACGGCGGCAGACGCCAAGGAATCGCTTGGCGCGCTCGCGTACGCGATCACGGGCGCGCGCAAGCTGGTCGATCTCGAGCCGACCGCGGCGCAATTCGTCGCACCTGGTCACGAGCTGGCGACGACCTTTCTGGTCCTCGCCGTCGGCAACGGTCGGTCCACCGGGGGCGGTACCCTGCTCACCCCGAACGCGAGCCTGACCGACGGCCTGCTCGACGTCTGCATCGTCGAAGCGCGGCCGCGTCGTGAATTCGCTCGACTCGCCCTTCGCTTTCGGAAGGGGATGCACCTTGGGCGCGCCGGTGTTCATTACTTCCAGGTCCCCTCACTCCGCGTGACCGCCGAAGGTCCGATCATCGTGAACGTCGACGGGGAGCCGACGGAGGCGACGACGCTCAACTATCACGCGCGACGCGGCGACCTCCAGATATTCATGCCTCGACCCTGAAAGCCAGAGCGCGCCGGACCTCTGAAGAAGTCCGGCGCGCCCGCTGTCCTGCCTAACGTTGCGCCGCTGTCAGCGCGTGCCCTTCGATGCACTTGCGACGCTTCGCGTCGACGAGCCCTTCGAGCTTCCGGCCTTGGAGCTGCCCGACTTCGACGAGCCGCCCTTGCAGAACTGCTTCACCTGGCGATCGACCACCGGCGTGAACTGGCCGAGGTAGCCAAGGTATTGCTTCGCCGCGTCAGGTGCCGTGCTCCCGCCCTGCGTGAGCCCGATCGACGCCTTGCTGAAGGACTGGTCGGCCAGCGTCGCAAGCTCGCAGCTCTTCCCCTTCGGTGCGTCAGTGGCAGCGAGTTGGCCGACGGTGAAGTAGGCCACACCGAGGAGGAACTTCGGCGTCGGCGAGGGTGCGAGTGAATCGGACAATGTCAGGTACGTGATCGCCTGCTGCATCGCCGCCCGCTTCATCTCGTTTTCAGCGGGCTCCCCGCTCTTCAGCGCATTCGCCGCCTTGTACTTTGTGTTGCCGACGCTGAGCGCGTACTGCGCGACGAAGTTCGCCGAGTCATTCCCGGTCCGGACCGCGGTGACGAGATACGCTCGCGTTGAATCCGGTTGGCGGAGCGAGTCGCTGATCTGGGCAATCTGCAGATAGCCATGCTCGAGCTTCGGGTTCTGCTGTAGAAGCTTCAGGTACGCGGCCTTCGCCTCGGGGAATCGGCGCGCCTGCTTCAGTGCCTGCGCCTGGAAGAGCGCGAGCCCGGTGTTCGTCGGGAACTTGCGAACGCCCTCGCTGACGACCGCCGCGACGGCCACCGTGTCATTGCTGGCGGAGAGTGCCGCCGCCTGACGCGTGAAGTACGTCGTGTCGGCGAGCGACGTGTCCATCTGCACCATCGTCCGCCCGATCGCCACAGCTTTCGTGTAGTCCTTCGCCGCGAGGTGGATGAGCCACTGGAGGCGGAGCAGCTGCAGGTTGCCTGGGTTGTCGGTCACTGCGCCGTCGATGATCGGCAGCGCGATCGCCGGGTTCGCCGAGACGACGATCTTGCGAATGACCGTCTCGAGCATACGCGTGTCCGACGGATCGACCGCGATCAGCTTGGTCCAGTACTGGACCGCGAGGTCGTTCATCGCCGCTGACTGCGTCGGGTCCGTCTGCGCGAGCGCATCCGACTTGTCGGACAGCGACTGGCCCGCCGCATTCAACGCGATCTTGTTGTTCGGATCGAGCCGGAGGATGTCCTTCGCGTTATTCAGGATCGTGTCGGACGGCGCCTTCATCGCGAGGAACGCGTTCAGGCGGCACAGGCGAACCAGCGTCGCGTTGCCGTACGTGCCCATGCCCGCGTTCGCAGAGCTGACTGCGCCGGCATAATTCCCCGCACGCGCCTGCTCCTCGCACTTGTTGTAGAAGCTGAGCTGCTTGCGGGCGTTGCCCACTTCCTTCGAGATCGCCTTCATCGCGCCGCTGACATTGCCGGCGTCAACCGCTGGAAGCGGCTGGGAGATCGCGAGATCGCGCGGCAGCACCAGGCGCGATTCGACGTGCACGCCGTTCGCCGTGCGGGTGACCGTCCCCATCAGGATCTCGTCGGCGCGCGCCGTGCGCGCGAGCTCGCGAAGATCAGCGTTGCTGACCGCGGTGTCGGTGCGGAAGCCTGACGCGTCGAGGATGCCGGTGATGTCGGTCTTCGGCACGGTCCAGATAGTCTTCGTCTGATAGTCGATCTTGAGACGGTCGCGCAGCTCGTCGGCGGCTTGGAGACCAAGCGGCTTCGGGCCGGCGAAAACCGGGACCATCAACCGGGGGCCCGTGGGCGGAGCCTTCGCCTGGGCAAGCGCCGGGGAGGCGCTCGTCGCCAGGGCGGCGGCGACGCCGACGAACGTGAGCAGGTGGCGCTGCGATGCCTTCACGGTGGAAACCTCCGAACGGTGATGATGCGGCCCCGACAGGGGGGCCCACGAAACTCATTTTGCAACTGCCCGGCCACAACAGTCCAACTCGCGCCGGGCCTGGGGTCCGACCTCACGAGACATGGGCGAAGAGGGATTCGAACCCCCGACTTCCTGTGTGTAAGACAGGCGCTCTAACCAACTGAGCTATTCGCCCCGATCGCGCCCGTCCGACACCAAGCTCGGCCCGGCGTCACATTCTCATACCAATTCCGGACCACGGCGTTCCGGTTCACAAAAAAATCGCCCGGGGAGACCCGGCTCGCTGGCCGCACCCCCGGAACTTTCGCCGACGTGCGGCGCGCCGCGCGCCCGACTGCCGCTACTTCAGTATTGCCAG
>JANMAM010000006.1:0-75775 GCA_031359795.1 Gemmatimonadaceae bacterium | reverse complement strand
CGCAGCCGAGGCACCCGCCATTCCCTCGACACGACTGACCCGCCGCGCAGGACCTGCGGATCTTCGACGGTGACGAAGGCGTCCTTGTCGAACTTGTCGACGATGGCGAGGGCTTCGTCGAGGTGGGCGCGCTGCACTACTGACTGCACGATCTCGACGGCGCTGTCGCGGCCGAAGCCGGAGAATTCGGTCGCGCCGTAGCCGCGGTCGCGGAGCGACTCGGCGATCTCGACACCGCCGTGCTTCGAGACGATGCGGAGCTGGACGAGTCCGAACGCGACGGCGTTCTCGATCGTGATCCCGACGATCGTTCCCGTACCGAAGCCGGCGGCGTATCCGAGGATGTGCCACGCGCTGTCGAGGTGCTTCATCGCGTTCCCGACGGCGATGATCCAGACCAGCGCCATCATGAAGCCGAGAATTCCAGCGGGAAGGCGGCGTCCGCGCACCATGAAGAGCACCCGCATCGTGTCGAGTGTCACGTCGACGATCCGGAGCAGGAAGATGACGATCGGCCCCCAGAGCGGGTGGCCGAAGATCGCGAAGATGTCCGACGTCATTTGGCGGTGAAGTCGCGCGGCCGCTCCGTCGCTTCACCGACTGAGTTCTCTAGCGCCGCGATGCGCGCCTGCAGCCGCGCGTTCTGTTCCGAGAGCTCCGCCATCCGGGCGACGACATCTCCCGATGCCGGAACCGATCCGGGCGGCATCGTCGGCAGCGAGACGGAGCGCGAGGGCCAGAAGGTCTTCACGATCGCGAAGATGAACGCGAGCACGAGCAGCAGCTGCGCGAGCGTCGTTTCCACGGTGGGATACATCCCGATCGCGTTGACCGTCGGGAAGCCGGGTATCCGCGTCGCGGAGACGAAGTTCCCCTCCTGCAGCTCCTTGATGCCGCGGCCGGCGAAGACGAACGCCATGAAGTAGAGCAGCGCGCTGGTCACGCTGAAGAAGGGGCGGAGCGGGATCTTCACGCCGAAGCGGTAGAAGAGCGTAAAGATGACGGTCAGTGCCGCGAAGCCGACGATGACACCAAGGCCTAACGGCAGGACGACCGCCCCACCCTCGTGGAAGAGCGCCTGGTAGAAGAGCGCTGTCTCGGCTCCCTCGCGATACACGGCAAGGAACGCGACGAACGCCAGCGCCTTGCCGCCGCCGTGCTCGAGGGCGCTCGTGACCTTTTCGCGAATGAACTGCTGCCACTTCGCCGCTTCGACTTTCGAGATGAGCCAGTAGCTCACGGAAAACAGCACCGCGACGGCGACGAGCATCGTCCCGCCCTCGATCAGTTCACGGCTGGCGGGAAGCGCGCTGAGGATCGTGCTCAGAACGACCGCTGTCACGGCACTGGCGATGACGGCGAGGCCGCCGCCGATCCAGAGAGACTTGAGGCGCTCGCGATGTCCGGTCTTGATCAGGAACGCCGCGACCGCGCCGATGACGAGGATCGCCTCGAACCCCTCACGGAGGATGATCAGGAACGACTCGAAGAATGCGTCCCACCCGCTCGTCGCGGGCTTCGTCAACTCGACGACGCTCGGCAGGCTGAGGTCGATCGCGTCGCGCGCGCGGACCGCGGCAGCCATGTCTCCAGCGCGCACGCCCGCCTTGAACTCGGCGAAGTGCGCTTCCATCGCGGCGATGAGTCCGGGGTTCTTGGCGCGCGTCGTCCGCTCCAGCGGCTCGAACGCGATGTATGCATCGAACGCCTTGTCGCCTGCGTCGCTCGAGCGCCCGTCGCGCGCGGCGTTGAGCGCCTGGTCCAGCAGCGCCAGCACGGTGCGCGGTGCGTCGGTGCCCGTTCCCGTCGATCCCGACGCCAGCGCGGCAGCGCCGGCGCGGTGAGGGAGCGTCCGGATGTAGGTGACGATGCTCCGCGTCTCGGCGGCCGACAAGTCGCGGGATGCGGGCATCGCGGTGCCGGGAATGCCGCTCCGGATCGTCAGCGCGATCTGCTCGTCGCTGCGCTCGGCCTGCCAGCCTAACGTTGCGATCTCGGGCGGCGTCCTGCTCAACTGCCGGGCGAATGGAGCGCTGCTCGTGCCGGTACCGTGACACGAGGCGCAGCGCTGGAGATAGAGACCTTCGCCCTCGAGCGTTCCTCTCGCGCGCAGCGACGTCACGTAGGCGACGACGTTCCAGCGGTCGTCCGCCGACAGCACGTGCGCCCACGCAGGCATCGGTGTGCCGCGGACGCCGACGCTGATGATCCGGTACATCGTCGCCGGACTGGTGACGGCGGCGACGCTGTCGGCGGCGAGCGCCGGGGGCGCGGGGTTCATCGAGCGCGCTGCCGGGCCGTCACCCAGCCCCAGCGTTCCATGGCATGACGCGCAGTTCTTGTCGTAGATCTTCCGGCCCTGGCCCAGGTCGATCGCACCGCGAGGCATCTCGAGTGCGCCCTCATCGCCGAGGGCGACTGCGAAGCGGCGATGAAGCGCCTGGACCTCGGACGGAGGCCGCCTCGCGACGACCGCGCCGGCGAGGCTGTCGAGTATTTCGCGGGCAGTCGCGGCGCGAGCACCGGCGAGCCGTTCGGCGACGAGCTTCGCGTCGACGAGGAAGTCGCTCGCCTCCTGAAACTCCATGGCCGAGATCAGCTTACCTCGTTCGTCGACGGCCTTCCCGTACTCCTCGACGGCGACGCCGACGATGTTCGAGACGCGTCGGGCGGGATGCTCCTGGGCGAGAGCCCGAGCGGAGAACGCGGCAAGCGGAGTCGCAATAACCACAAGCGCCCCGAGGAGCGAAAACGCTGTCCGGAGGGCGCGATTGGTGAGGCTAAGGGCGGTCGGTCTCATCCCGAGGAAAGGTATCGGGATTGCCGGATTGCTGGTAGTCTCAACTGTCAGGATGGGTGGCCGCGACCGGCGCGAGCATCCAACTTGGGGGAATCGAGAACCGCGGCCGCGTCGATGGAGGCGCCGACGCGTTCACTCCGCCCGACCCTCACCAATTCGACTGACGACGTTCATGCCGCGCATCCGCATCGTGCCACCGCTCCTCGCCCTGTTCGCGATCGTCACCCTCGCCTGCACGCTCAACCGCCCCTCGACCGGCGCGACCGGGCGCACCGCGCCGCAGATGACGACGGTCGCGCGTGAGCCGAGGGACACGCTGTTCATGCGGGCGTTCGCGGCGCTGAAGGAGCGCGGGTACACCGAGATCAGTCCGGACGCACCGGGAGCGCAGGTCCGCGGGAAGAGTCCGCGCGGAACCTCGGTCGTCGTGGCATTCGACACGATGGGCGACTCGACGCGCGTCACCGTCACGGCCGGCAGGGGTGGTGCAAGCGGCCCGGGAATCGACAGCGAGGCGCTGGCGACTGTATTGACGCTGATGTCCGACATCACGCGGCCACCGGGCGCGGTAGCCGACTCGGCGGCGAAGCCGTGACCGCCTAACGGGGGGAAGCGGAACGGTGAAGACGCTCTGGCAGGAGGAGACGCGCGCGGAGTGCATCGCGCGCGCGCGGAGGCTGACGCCCGACAGCCAGCGCCGGTGGGGCAGGATGAACGTTGATCAGATGCTCGCTCACATTGTCGATGCGTTCCGGATGGGGCTTGGCGAGCTCGAAGTGCGGCCGAAGAGGCTGCCGATCCGGTTCTGGCCGATCAACTACATCATCTGCAACTGGATCCCGTTTCCGAGGAATACCCCGACGGCGCCGGAGATCGTCAGGCGCAAGACCGCTTCGATCGATGAAGAGCTGCAGCAACTCGAGAGCGCGATGACTCGTTTCGCCGGGAAGCGGAATGACGCGGTGTGGCCGATTCATCCGGCGTTCGGAAAGATCTCGGGGAAGTCGTGGGGACGGCTCGGCTACAAGCACATCAACCATCACCTCCGGCAGTTCGGCGTGTGACGCGGTACCTGGGACGGTCGGCCATCGCGCTCGTCGCATCGCTGGCCGGTGCCAGCGGCGCGGACGCTCAATCCACCGGCATCCGCACCTGGTGCAATCCGGTCGACGTCGACTACCGGTACAACTTCGAGAACATCAACGACAGCATCTCGTACCGGTCGGGGGCCGACCCGGTGCTCGTCACGCAGGGTGGCCAGTACTATCTCTTCTCGACGCTCGCCGGGGGATACTGGCGATCGCGGGACCTCGTGAAATGGACGCACGTGAATCCGAGCCGCTGGCCGTTCGCCGGCGTCGTCGCGCCTTCGGTGCTGACGGTGCGCGACACGATCTTCCTGCTCGAGTCGGCGATGGAGCCGCGTCCGCTTCTCTTCAGCGCCGCCCCGGCGACCGGGCGAATCGAGTTCTACAACCGGATCATGCCTCGGCTGCCTAACGCGGCACAGCACGGCGACCGGGCCGACATCCCTTCCGACTCGACGCCGCCGGGGCCGTGGGACCCGCAGCTCTTCCACGACGACGACAGCGGACGGTGGTTCCTCTACTGGGGCTCGTCGAATACCTATCCGCTGTACGGGATCGAGCTGGACGAGAGGAAGCGACTCTCGTACAAGGGGACGCAGGTTCCGCTGCTCCGGCTGCATCCCGAAGCTCACGGGTGGGAGCGGTTCGGGCGGGATCATCGCGAGCCGCGGGTGCCGTTCGTCGAGGGCGCCTGGATGACGAAGCACGGCGGCAAGTACTATCTCCAGTACGGCGCACCGGGCACGGAGTACAACGCCTACGCCAACGGGACCTACGTCGGCGACGCACCGTTAGGGCCGTTCAGCTACGCGCCATACAATCCGGTCGCGTACAAGCCGGGGGGGTTCATGGCCGGCGCCGGGCACGGCAACACGTTCAAGGACCTGCACGGCAACTGGTGGAACACGGGGACGGCGTGGGTGGCGGTGAACTGGCCCTTCGAGCGGCGTATCGTCATGCATCCGGCCGGGTTCGACGCCGACGGCGACATGTACGCGGACACGCGCTTCGGCGACTTCCCGCACTGGGCGCCGACGAAGCGCTGGCAGGCGAGCGAAGACCTGTTCACCGGATGGATGCTGCTCTCGTACCGGAAGCCGGCGACAGCGTCATCTGCGCTCGACAGCTTCCCGGCGCTGAACGTGACGGACGAAAATCCTCGGACGTTCTGGGCGTCGCGCGTGAATCGCCCTGGCGAGACGATCACGATCGACCTCGGGCGCGCGTACCTCGTGAAAGCGCTGCAGGTGAACTTCACTGACTACAAGTCGAATCTCTACGGCATCGACTCTGTCTACCCGGCCCGCTTCCGCGTGACCGGCTCGCGCGATGGCGCAACATGGACCACGCTCGCCGACCTCTCGAAGGAAACGCGCGACAGGCCTAACGCGTATATCGAGCTGCCGGCGGCGAAGCGCGTGCGCTACATCCGCTACGTCCACGGCCGGGTCTCGGCACCCAATCTCGCGATCAGCGATCTCCGCGTCTTCGGCAATGGCGACGGCATGGCACCCGAACCGCCCGGCACCGTGACGGCGCGCCGCGACACCGACGAGCGGAACGCCTTCGTGTCCTGGGCGCCGGTAGAGGGCGCAGTCGGCTATAACGTCAGGTGGGGCATCGCACCAAACAAGATTCGCCAGACCTACCAGGTCTGGGCCGATGCGCCACCGGAACTCGAGGTGCGGGCGCTCAACCTCGGCGTCGAGTACTGGTTCAGCGTCGAAGCGTTCGACGAGAACGGGGTTTCACCGATGACCATACCAGTGCGAGCGACCACACCCTGACCGCGGTCGCTCGCCCGCTGTCGTGCAGCGTCAATCTCGCCGCTCCGCCTCTCGCCCCTGTCCCTCAGAACGCCAGCGTCGACAGGTACTGGTAATCCCGCTTGACGCTCTCGATCGGCGCCCCCGGGTAGCTCTCCTGTTCGACGTACAGGAACTTGTTGTCGATGTCCGGGATCATCCCGAGCAGCTGCTTGAAGTCGAGCACTCCCTTCCCAAGTTCCGCATCGGTGCGAGCGCCGAGGCTCGGCGCATCCTTGATGTGAAAGAGGTGATACCGCGAGCCGTACTTTCGCATCAGGTCGAGCGGATCGCGCCCACCCATCAGCGCGTTGCCGGTGTCGAGCTGCAGTCTCACCAGCGTCGGGTCGGTTCGATCGGCGAGCACGTCGTACGGCACCTGCCCATCGATGGCCGGGAAGTCGTACGGCTCGTCGTGGAAGGCGATCCAGAGGTTTCGCGCGCGCGCGAGGCGTCCGGCGTCGTTGAGGCGGTCGGCCCAGCGGCGGTAGTCGTCGAGCGTGGCCTTGCCCGGCTCGTAGGGCAGGCTCGCGAGAACGACGTACTGGTGGCCTAACGTCGACGCCTCGTCGAACACGGCGTTCAGGTTGTCGAAGGCCTCGGAACCGACGTGGGTGGACGGCGCGCGGAGGCCCAGCCGGTCGAGCAGCTGGCGGAGTTGAGCCGGCGGCATGTTGAAGTTGCTCATCGACGAGAGCAGCTCAACATCCTTGTAGCCGGCGTTGGCGATGGCGGCGAGTGTCCCCGCGAGATCCCGCCGGGCATCGTCGCGCAAGGTGTACAGCTGGATGCCGACGCGCTTGAGGCGGCGGCTGCCCGTCGCGTTAGGCATTCCGCTCGACGCGCAGCCGAGTTGAGTGGCCGCGGCGGCGATGCCCAGTGAAGCGAGGAAGTTTCGGCGATGCATGTCGATCCGGGCTCCTCAACGGGAAATGGTTGCCTGCTCAGGGGGATATATGGCGCGCGACGGCCAGATCGTCAAAGCGGCCTGGTACCAGCAGTGAAATTCGGACGGGAAGCCGCACCTCAACGCGCCGCGCCGAGCGCGGTCGCCGCCCCATCGATGACCTTCGCCGCATTCGCGAGCGACGCGGCGAGCCGGTTCATCGAATCGTCGATCCCGCTGAACTGCTTCTGCTCGATGGCTTCCCGCACCGACGGCATCGTCTTCACGCCATAGCCAGTGTAGAAGCCCGGGGCGTAGAGCTGGTGCACGAACCACGGCCGTCCCGGGAGTCCCTTCGGATCGGTGAGCGCACGCTCGACCCTGATCAGCGCCGCATTCACCGCGCTCGCGCCCCGCGACGCGAACACTGTGTCGCCCCGCGCCTTCGCCTTCCCATAGGCTTCCTCGTAGCGGCGCGAGGCGCTCGTCAATGCATCGACCGCGTTGTCGAGTGGAGCGAAGTTGAGGTACGGCGGAATCGCGTCGCGCTTCGGCGCGACGGTCTGCATGCGCGGATCGGAGGTCGCCGCATACACGCCCTCGTCAATCGCAGTCCCGATCTCGCGAGACTTTGCCTGCTCGTCCGCGAGGAGCGTCTTCACCTCGCCGGCGTACTTCTTCACCGTCTCGGCCAGGTTCCCGAACTCGTATGGGAGAACTTCGGCGTCGGCAAGCCGCATCACCGCCACCCCCACGGTCTGCGCCAGCGCCTTCCCGTACACGAATGACGTGTCGCTGAAGTGCGTGTACCAGTAGAAGTCGTCGTAGATGCTGTGATAGATCCCGCCGTCATCCTCGCCACCGTAACCGAGATTGAGTGAGGGGATGCCGAGGTGCTGGAGGAAAGGCGTGAAATCCGAGCCTGAGCCTAACGCGCCGATCCTGAGGTCGGCGCGGCTGCGCGCCTCGGCGCGTTCATCCTTGGTGCCATCACGGATCGTCTGGAGCTGGCTGCGCTTCCAGACGCTGAGGCTCGTTTCCGGATCGGTGATGTCACGTGCGACGTCGTTGATGAACCGCTCGAGGATGTGCGACCCGTCCATTCCCAGATAGCCGCGCCCGTTGCCGTCGCTGTTGATGTAGGCGACCGCCTTCGCCTTGAGCTCGTCGGCGTGCGTCTCGACCCATTCAGTGCTGCCAAGGAGCCCCGGTTCCTCGCCGTCCCAGGCGGCGTAGACGATGGTGCGGCGCGGCTTCCAGCCCTGCCTGACAAGCGCGCCTAACGCTCGCGCCTCCTCGAGCTCGGCCACCAGGCCGGAGACCGGGTCCTCGGCGCCGTTGACCCAGGCGTCGTGGTGGTTGCCGCGGATCACCCATTGATCCGGATCGGTCGAGCCTTTCAGGGTGGCGATGACGTTGTAGATCGGGCGCGTCTTCCAGTCGGATTTCACCTTGAGGTGGACGCGCGCGGGGCCTGGCCCGAATCGGTACGTCAGTGGCAGCGCCCCCCGCATGCGCGCGGGGACGACGCGACCACGGAGGGCCGCGAGCAGCGGCTGCGCATCGCCGTACGAGAGCGGGAGGACGGGGATTTTGGTGATGGTCGGGGCCTGCGCGAGCGTCAGGCGCTTGGCGCCAGGGGTCGCGCCGACGCCTGGCGTGAGCGGATCACCCGGAAAGAGCGGCATGTCCGCGACACTGCCGCGCTGCACCCCATCGTCCGGGCGCATCGGACCATCCGGGAACACGTCGCCCCCGCTGTAGCCGTCGTTCGCCGGATCGGAGTAGATGAGGCAGCCCACCGCGCCATGTTCGGCCGCGACCTTCGGCTTGATCCCGCGCCACGTCTGGCCGTACCGCGCGATGACGATCGCGCCCTTCACCGAGATCCCCTGCCGCTCGAGCTCCTCGTAGTCAGCGGGCGCACCGTAGTTGACGTAGACCAGCGGCGCGGTGACGTCGCCGTCAATCGAGTACGCGTTATAACTGGGAAGCTGTTGCCTGCGCTGTGACGACGTCGGATCGGCGCTGAGCGCTGGCTCCTCGAGCTTCGCGGTGAACTTCGCCGGCGAGACCAGCTCGACGACGCGCTCGAGCGGCGTCGGGAAGAGCACATCGAACCGCTCGATGCGCGCGTCCCACCCGTACGACTTGAAGCGGGCAAGGATCCACTGCGCATTCGCGCTGTCGTACGGCGAGCCGACGTGGTGCGGCTGCGCCGAGAGTATGCGCATCGCCTCGCGCATGCTGTCGGGTACCGGCATCGCCTTGAACTTCATTTCCCATTCGAGTTGGGTTCGCGCAGCGGCGGGCGAGAATCCCCGCAGCTCGGGATCGACTGGCGTTGCGGCGACGAGGGCGACAGCGGCGGCGAAGAGCGCTGCGGTGCGAACAGGACGGAGCATGGAAGGGCAGCTGGAGGCGGAAGGGACGAGACGCACCGGATGATGGAGCGGCGGCTGTCGGCGCGCCAGAGATCGACGTCGCGACCGCCTCCTGCACGTTGCAGGGATCGTCGCCATATTGGGGCCGCACCCAGGACTCGAGAGAGGCCCCTTGATCACGATGATCATCCACACGCTTCTAGCGTGGCTCACCATCCTTGCCGCGCCGGCAAAGCCGTATGAGGTCAAGCCGCCTGATGATGTCTTTCAGGTCGCGGCGGGCACGTGGGGCTGGGGCACGGGCGAACGCGCCTGCGCGAAGAGCCCGCAGCGGGTCACGTTCACGCCGGACCATTCGGTCATGCTGATCGAGAGCGCGAACGACTCGGGAGGAATGACGGTCACGCAGTACACCCTGCAGTGGTCATCGCCGAGCACCATCCGGGGGCTGATCACGGACGAGACACGGCTGACCCCCGAAGGGCAGCCCGTGGTCTGGGACCTGGTGCTCATGTCGCCGAACACCTTTCGCTGGCATCGCACCGATTGGGCTCGCGGGGCTTTCACCGGCGAACTGACGCGCTGTCCGGTTGGAAAAGCGCGCGTCCAGCCTTCCAGCGACTGAGCATTGAGGGCACGATTCCGGGCGCACGGGCGCCTGGGGCGCTATCTTGTCTGCGGTTCAGGTTCCGACGCCCAACGGCGCGACCACCTCTCACATGCACGACCGGAGTGGAGACTCCTCTATCTGGCGAGAAAACCCAACTACGATTTCGAGAAGCGTCGCAAGGAGCTCGATCGCAAAGCGAAGAAGGACGCGAAGCGCGAGGAGCGCCTTCAGCGCAAGCAGGAGAACGCCGAGAATGGAGTCGAGGGCGCCGACCCGGATCTCGAGGGAATCGTACCGGGGCCGCAGAACATCAACGACATCATGGACCAGAAGTAGCAGGTTCTGGTCGCGGACCGCACGGCCAAGACCGCGCATCCATCCCGCGCCTACTGATGCGAGTCCCCGACCGCTACAGCAAGCTCTCAGAAAGCGAGATCGTCCAGACGCTGTCGCGGCTGCGCGCCCGCGTCGCCGAACGCTTTCCTGATTCGGGGCTGAGCAAGGTGACCGACGAGCTGTTGCTCTTCACTGGCGACGCGTCGGAGACGGTGGCGTACCTGCAGCGGCCGAACTGGCCGGTCCGCATCGGAGTCGGCGTGGCGATCGTGGTGATGGGGGTAATCCTCGTCACGGCAGCGTCAACGATCCGCGTCACGCACAAGGTCGGTGGAATCGCGGAGCTCGCGCAGGGTCTCGAGGCGGCCGTGAACGATCTCATCTTCCTCGGAGTCGCGATCTGGTTCCTGCTGACCATCGAAGGACGCTTCAAGCGCCGCCGAGCGTTAGGCGCGCTCCATCAGTTGCGGAGCGTGGTACACATCGTCGACATGCACCAGTTGACGAAGGACCCCGAGCGGCTGATGTCGATGCAGCCGGACACGGCCTCGTCGCCGGAGCGCCGGATGACCGCGCCCGAGCTGGGCCGCTACCTCGACTATTGCAGCGAGCTGGTATCGCTCGCGTCCAAGATCGCGGCGCTGCTCGTCCAGCGATTCAACGATCCGGTGGTGCTGAACGCGGTGAACGAGATCGAGACGCTGGCCACCGGACTCTCGGGCAAGGTCTGGCAGAAGATCACGCTCCTCGATCGGGTGATCCCGCGCGAGCGTGAGGCATCCGACGAGCCGAGGCAGAAGAGCTAGGTGGCGCTCACTGCGACGATCTACAACTTCGACGTCGAGCTCGCAAACGTCGACCGCGGGGTCTACGAGACGTTCGCGCTCAAGGTCGCGCAGCATCCGTCGGAGACGCCCGAGTACCTGCTGACGCGGGTGCTCGCGTACTGTCTCGAGTACGTGGAAGGGATCGCGTTCTCGCGTGGACTCGCCGAGCCCGACGAGCCGCCGATCACGGTGCGGGACCTTACCGGTGCACTCAAGGCCTGGATCGAGATCGGCTCGCCCGACGCCGATCGATTGCACAAGGCGAGCAAGGCGTCGCCGCGGGTGGCGGTCTACACGCACAAGGATCCGCGACAGCTCAAGCTCGCGCTGGGCGGCGCGCGGATCCACAGGGCCGGCGCGCTCGAGCTGTACGCGGTGGATCGCACGCTGCTCAGCGAGCTGGCCGAACTGCTCGATCGTCGCGTCACGCTCGGCGTTTCGATGACTGACGGGCAGCTCTACGTGACGATGAATGGTGCGACGGTCGGCGGCACCGTCGAACGCTTCACCGTCGACGCTGCCTGACCGGGGCTGGTGACGCGACGCTGAAGGTGTAGGTTATCGACGGTACACCTGCACGAGAGGCTCGCCGCATGCGTTCCCCCTGGGCCTGGCCGCGTCTGGCAGTCGCCGCGTCGCTGTTCGCGATCGCGCCATTGGCGTGCGCCGACGATCCGATCGTTCCTCCGGCCGGAGCGCCCGGCGAGTATCGCGCGACGAAGTTCGCGCTGTCGATGAGCGGCCCGGAGGTGAATCTTCTCGCTGTCGGTGCGTCGCTTTCGCTCACGTTAGGCGAGGATCACACAACGGCCGGCCGGCTTCAGCTGCCGGCGTCGGTCACCGGCGGCGACCCGATCGATGCAAACCTGTCCGGCAGCTGGCGGCAGAGCCACGACACGGTGTTCTTCGCCGGGCCCGCCGACACCTTCATCCGCGACGTACCGTTCCTGATTCGTGGCGCGACACTGGTCGCCGACAACACCGAGAGCGGCACCCGCGTCCAGGTGACGCTGACGAAGTAGGTTCGCTCACCCCTCGAGCACGACGACCGCACCGGCGCTGGTATCGGTGTGAGTCAGCGAGAGGTGAACGCGCGTCACGCCTAACGTCGCGGCACGTTCCTTTGCCCTCCCATGGAAGAGGAGCGACGGGCGCCCATCGTCGGCGCGCTCGACCTCGATGTCCCGCCACCTGATGGCGCGCGCTTCCTCGCTGCCGGAGAGCGCCTTGTAGGCGGCCTCCTTGGCGGCGAGACGCGCCGCGAACGACGCGGCACCCGCGGGGTGCGCGCGAACGTACGCGGCCTCGCGCGCGGTGCAGAGTCGCGCCAGGCCGCGCTCACCCTGCGCGTCGAGCAGCCGCCGCGCGCGGGCGACGTCGACCAGGTCGATGCCGAGCCCGAGTATCATCTGGCGCGCCCGAGCATGCGTCGCCAGAGGCTCGGGCGCGGACCGGGATGCCACCCGACGACGAGCTTCGCGACCTCGGGCCAGCAGCGATCCGCGGCGGCGAAGGCCGACGCCGCGAGCACCGCCCAGTCGCGCCAGCGAGCGATGGTCGTGTCGACGCTGCTCGTTCGCAGCGCGCTGGCCGCCGCGTCGAGCGAATCCAGCGCGCCGAGCAGCGGCGCCAGTGCCTCGTCGATCTGCGCCTCGAGCGCGCGCTTGTCGGATGCAGCCCGCCCCGCCGACCGCTCGGCGATGCGGTGCGCGAGGTCGTGGTACGCCGTGCGCAGCGCACGGGCATCGAGTACCGCCGCCTGCGCGTTAGGCTCCGGCGTGCGATCGAGCTTGCGCCGCGCCGCGAGGAGTGGCTCGAAATAGCGGCGCTGCAGGTCGTCCGCTCCGCGACGGTGCGAGCCGAGCGAGCGAAGCGCGAGCGTGAGCTCGCCGGGCGCACAGGCCCGAGCGACGATGTCGCGCGCCGCCGCGCCGAGCCGACCCTCGCCGGCCAGGGTGATGGTCCCATCGGGCATGAAGAGCGTCAGCTCGCCGTCGCGGAAACGCACGCCGTGGAGCGTGCCTAACGGCAGGGCGAGCCGGCTCTCGCCGACCACCGGGCGGAGCGCGACATCATCCGGGGTGAGCTCGAGGATCAGGTCGCCGGCGAGGGGTGCGCCGCGCCACGTCCCACTCGCGGCGACGGCATAGCGGGCCTCGATCGCGCCGGGACGGTCCGCGCTCACCACTCCTCGTCGTCGAGGTCGGCGGCGCAGACGACGGGCCGCTTCCCCGTGCGCTGCTCGAACCGGTCCATGAAGGCGATCAGCGAGTCGGTCGTGTACGACGTGCGCGGCATCCCGACCACGGAGACCGCCTGTTCGATCGCTTCGGGCGTTCCCTCGATCTCGACGAGGTCGTCCATGCGCGGATACGACTCGAACCGCACCGTCGCGCCGCGGAGCCGGTACTGCACGATCTCGCGATCGATCGTGCGAGTGACCTGCAGCCCGAGGCGTTGCATGATCTCGCTCAGCGCAGTCGGGTCGCCGATGCTGGTGCCGATTTCGTCGCGCGTCTTGTAGCCATCGATCGACTGGGTCGGACCTTTCCACTCGATCGATGACTCGATCTTTCCGTTCGCCGTGAATACACGCACGCGCAGCACGTGGTCGCGGCCGGTGATGCGCTCGGCTGCATCGTCCCAACGCCGATCCTGCAGGTAGCCTTCCTTCTCGAGCACCCCCCCGCCCTCCTCGACGCGTTTCCGCCTCAGCGCGAGGTCGTCGACGACCGCCTTCAACTCGGTCTCGGTCATTGGCTGCTAGCCGACGATCGCCGCCACGAGGGCGTCGGTCGCGGTGAGATCGGGAAAGGCGGCGTACGCACCGTGCGACAGTAGCTCGTCGACAGGGTAGCGGCCAGTCGCGACGCCGATCGCGCGCGCCCCGATCCCGCGCCCGCACGTCATGTCAGCGGGGGTATCGCCAATCACGACGAACCGTTCGCCGGCCAACTGTCTCCCCAGGAGCGCGTCAGCGCGACGCCGGGCGATGGGCGGCAGCTCGGGACGGTCCTCGTGATCGGAGCCGTACGCGGTCACCCGGAAGCGCGCCGGATTGATTCCGACGGCGCGCAGCTTCGCGTCCGCTCCCTCGGCGACGTTGCCGGTGAGCACCCCCAGCACGACGTCATCGCGGCGCTCGAGCGCGTCGAGCAGCTCGGGAACGCCGGCCAATCGCTGCGGCGGATGGGCCGGGTCGCGCAACGCGCGCCGCAGTTCGGCGATGTAGACAGCGAGCACGCGCTCCATTCCGGCATCGATGGCAGCGCGGTCGTGGCCGGCGAACGTCATCAGCTCGCGCACGATCTGCTTGTCGGTCTTTCCGTCGAAGCGGTGATCGGTCGGACCGGTTCCGCCGAATACTTCGGTCAGCGCCGCATGAATCGCGCGCCGCCCGGCCCCGTCGCTCCAGAGCAGCGTGCCATCAATGTCGAAGAGGACGACAGTGTGGTGATGGCCATCCGATCCATTGCTGCTCATGTGCGGGTGAGCAGGAGGCCACCCATGATCGCGACCGCACCGAGAATCTGGATGACGGTGGGCTTCTCGCCTAACGCGAGCCAGGCGACGACGAGCGCGACGACCGGCTGGAGGTTGGCGTACATCGCGGTCCGGGTCGGCCCGAGCACCCGCACTCCCCGATACCAGAAGAGATAGGCGACGGTGAGCGCGAGGACGCCGCTGTACGCGAGCGCTCCCCAGCCGCGCGTCGGCAGTGACGCCCATGGCGTGTGGACCATCTGCGACATCGACACCACGAGCAGCGGAACGGCGCCGCCAACCATCGTCACCGCCGAGAGCGGGACGCCGGCGATACGCTCGGTGTACGGCTTGAGCAGCACCGTGTACGTCGCCCAGCAGAGACAGGACGCGAGCACGAGCATGTTTCCGGTGAGCGTGGACACCGCGCCACTTGCCCCGGGGTCGGACTTCGCGCTCCCGAAGACCACCAACGCCATCCCCAACAGCGACGCGGCAATCCCGACGACACGCCGCTTCGTCACCTGCTCGACGCCGAGGATGCGCCCGATGATCGCTATCAGCGCCGGGGACGCAGCGAGTACGAGGGCTGCATCGCCGGCACGGGTGCGGGCAATGCCCTCGATGAAGAACACCTGGTACAACCCGTTGCCGAGAACGCCGAGCGCGAGGAGCGTCACGACGTCCTTGCGAGCGGGCCACTTCTCGCGCATCGCGAGGACAACAGTCACGAGGGCAACAGCGGCGATGGAAACGCGCGCGCCGTTGAAGGCGAGCGGGTGCATCAGCTGGGTGCCGATCTTCACGACGATGAAGTTCACGCCCCAGATGAGAGCCATGGCCAGCAGCAGCACATCCGTGCCCCAATGCGGGGGGACGGACGAGGGAGGAGGGACCAGGGAGGAGGGACGATCCACGAGCGTAGCGGACATTGACGTGAATCTAAACGAGGGACGAGGGAGCCCGCGGTCGCTGTTGCGCCGTTTCCTCGTCCCTTGGCCCGTCATGGATGACCAGGGATGCGGGGAAGCGTCGTCGCCTCGGGCGACGAGCGCGACGGGGGATGAGGAGCGTGGAAAACTGCGAGGCGGTGACGAGGGGGTCGTGAGTGGCGCCGTTAACCGGAGTGGCGTACTGGCGGTACCTGGGACGAGGGAGGACGTGGGACGAGGGACGACGAGGGACGACGAGAGATGAGGGACGACGAGGGACGACGAGAGACGAGGGACGACGAGGGACGAGGGACGACGAGGGACGAGGGACGACGAGAGACGAGGGACGACGAGAGACGAGGGACGAGGGACGAGGGACGACGAGAGACGAGGGACGAGCGGAATCGGTTCCACGCGGGCGCCAGTGATGAGAGATGAGGAACTGATTTGCTCTATTGTCATCGCATGGATAGCGCGTCCTCCGATGCGGCGATGCCAGCGGCTGCAGCCACTGCGCTCGACCGGGTGCAAGCGTATCGGCTTGCGGTTGAGACCAGCGAGCTTGCATGGAACGACGCGACCGCGATGTCAGGAAACTCGCTCCTCGTCCAGGTCGCTCCGCAACTGGTTCGCGCCACTGCGTCGATCCCGGCCAACATCGCCGAGGGGTACGCACGTCGGTCGCCGCGCGACCGGATCCGATTCTACGAGTATGCCCTCGGCTCGTCGGAGGAAGCCCGGTCGTGGTACGCTGCCAGCCGGCACGCACTAACGGCGGGCGATCTCGATGATCGTTTTGCCAGATTGACCAGCATCCGTCGCCTGCTACTCGTGATGATCCGCAACGAACGCTCCGGCAAAGCCTGGAACAAACCACGCTGAAGCCCCGGGTAAACCCGTCCCTCGTCCTCCGTTATTCCGCGTCCCCCGTCGTTCCTCGTCCCCCGTCCTCCCTCGTCCTCCCTCGTCCCACGTCCCACGTCATTCCTCGTCCCACGTCGTTCCTCGTCCCAGGTACGAGGGAGTACGCCCCTCCGGTCAACGGCGCCACTCACGACCCCCTCGTCACAGCATCGCGGTTTTCCACGTTCCTCATCCCCCGTCGCGCCAGCGGCCTTAGGCCGCTGCGCTTCGCCGCATCCCTAGTCATCCCGACACCGACCGACGAGGAATAGTAGGTTTCCGCGATGCGTATCTCTTTCGCCCTCTTCGCCGACGCGGCCAACCTCTCGCAAGAGGGTAAGCTCAACATCCTCGGCGTCTTCGATGCCGTGCAGGTCGGTTCGCTGCCCACCGTTCATCCCCGCGCTCATCTCGTCGCGCGCATCACCGGTGGCCGCGCGGATGCCGGCGCGCATCTGATGCGGCTGACGTGGCGCAGCCCGTCGGGGGAGACGATCTGGTCCAGCGACGGGGAGTTGCGGATCGAACAGGCGCCACCGGGTGTCGAGGAGATGGACCTGCCATTCATCGCCGCGCTCGACCTGCCGCTCGATCGCTCCGGGACGTTCGGCCTCTCGATCGAGATCGGGGGGCAGCAGATGGCGAACGTCCCGCTCCAGGTGCGATCCGCGTCGCCGCCGGCCGGTCCGATGATGCCAGCGGGTCCGCTCGTCAGCTAGCGCCGCGCGCCGATCAGGGGCCAGCGCCTAACGGCGGTCGGTCGCCTCGGCAGCGACCCGGCGCGCTCCGGTGAAGCGGGCACGCAGCTTCTCGACGTAGAGGTCGTCGGTGTCGTCGAGCCGTTCGATCGCGAAGCCGCCCCTGCCTAACGCGGCGTGGACCATCGAGCCCGCGCCGAGCGCGATGCCGACGTGGGTGACCCGCCCGTCTTCGCGGTCGGAGAAGAAGAGCAGGTCGCCGGCCGCGAGCGCGAGTGGATCGGCGCCGGCGTCCTCACCGATCAGTGCCTGCTGCCAGGCGTCGCGCGGCAGCACAATCCCGTGCAGGCGGAACGACGTCTGAACGAGACCCGAGCAGTCGGCGCCCCATGGCGTCACGCCGCCCCACAGATAGGGCGTTCCCTCGAAGATCGCCGCCGCGGTGCTGGCTGCTTCGGCCGGGTCGGCCGGATACTCACGGCGGAGCGCGTCGATCGTCACGGCGCGGCCGCTTTCGAGGGTGTCCTCGGGCAACAGCAGCGCGCCCGGCGGCAACACGCGGCGGCGCTCGCCGATGTTGCGAACGATGCAGCCGAGCGAGGTGAGGCGGGCGTCGGGTGCGGGTTCGCTGGTTACCGGCGCGAGGAATCCGGCGTGGATCCAGCCCGTGTACCCATCGTCGCCCCGCAGCTGGTGCCAGTCGTCGGTCGACTCGAGCACGGTCAGCGTGTGGCCGCCTAACGCCTGGGACACCTGGGAGCTCGACAGCCGTGGCTCGGCGTGCATCGGCGCGTAGGCGCCAGTGACGACGACCTGTCCACTCATCGCGAGTGCGCGGCCGCGAGCTGTTGGCCCTCGTCGGCCAATCCGGGAATCCCCTCGCGACCCCGGGCGAGCCGCACCGCGCGCTCGATCGCCTCCTCGAGGGCGGCAGCGGCGAGTACCCCGGCGGCAACCGGATCGCCCGGTTCGCCATCGAGCGGCGCGAGCGCGAAGACGATGTCGCCGTCGAACGCCGTCCCGGCCGGCGTGATGCGCCGGTGCAGCGCGGCGGTCGCGGCCTCCGCGACCGCGCCGAGATCTGCGCGGGAAAATCTGCTGCTGACGGCGACAACGGCGAGCGTCGTATTGGTCGGCGCCGCGGCCGCGAACCCGCGGGAACCCCCGTTCGCGAGCAGCGCGACCGAGTCGGCGAACCCGCCCGTCTCGAGCCGGGCGCCGGCGATGATCCGGCCCCGGCCGTCGCGGACATCGCCTAACGCGTTGACGACGGCGACCGCGCCGGCGATCAGGTGGCCGGCGCGCGCAGTCGCGCAGCCGAAACCGCCCTTCATCGCACAGCCGGCTCCGTTGGTCTTGCCGACCGTCGCGCCCGTGCCGGCGCCGACGCTGCCCTCGGCGATCGGGTCGGCACGCGCGGCGTCCGCGGCCTCGTACGCCATCGCGGCCGTCGGCCGCGCGGCGAAGCTGCCAAGCGGCGCGAGGTCGAAGATCACCGCGGCAGGGACGATCGGCACGACCCCGCCGCCGACCGGAAAGCCGCGGCCGTGCTCCTCCATCCAGCGCATCACGCCAGCGGCGGCGTCGAGTCCATAGGCCGATCCACCGGTGAGGAAGATCGCGTCGATTCGATCGACGAGATGATGGGTGACGAGTGGGAGCAGATCGCGCGTGCCGGTGGCTCGGCCGACCACGGCGGCCGCGCCGCGCATCGCTCCCTCGACCGGGCGAACGACCGTGCAACCGGTCGCGCCCTCTTCATCGGTGGCGTGCCCGACCGCGATCCCGAGCGACGCGAAGTTGGCGACCGTGTCGATGCGCAACGCGCCGCGCGGCTGCGTCACTTGGCCTTCGCCTCGCCCGACTGCTCGTCACGCAGTTCCTGGCACACCTTGCAGAGCGATACTCCGCGAAAGTTGCAGATCATGCAGATGAATGTACCGCAATCGACGCAGGGATAACCCTCGGACGCCCGCTCCTCCTTCGCGCAGGAACGGCAGACCATCATGTCCCGCTCTTTCAACTCAGTCGTCATCGGTGAGCTTCCAGATTGTAGTCCTTGATCTTCTTGATCAGCGTCGCCCGCGAGATGCCGAGCTCGCGGGCGGCCCGCGTCCTGTTTCCCTCGTGCGCACGCAGCGTGCGCTGCATGTGTACCTTCTCGACCTCCTCGAGGGACTTCGGCACATAGTGCTCGACGCTGGCGCCGCTCGCGTCGCGGACCTCCGCTGGAAGATGCATCGGGAGTATCTCCTCCGCACCCCGGCCCATGATCATCGCGCGCTCGAGCACGTTGCGAAGCTCGCGAATTTTGCCGGGCCAGGCGTACTTGAGCAAGCGCTCCAGCGCAGCGTCAGCCACCCGTTCTGGCGTCTCGCCGAGCTGCGGACGAAGTTCGTCGAGGACCGCGCCGATCAGTTGCACGAGGTCTTCACGCGCCCGCGCCCGTAGCGGCGGCAGCGTGATCGGCATGACACTGAGCCGATAGTACAGATCCTCGCGGAAACGCCCGGCGGTCACCTCGTTGACGAGGTCCTTGCTCGTCGCCGCCACGAGCCGCACCTGGGCTCGGACTTCTTCCGTTCCGCCGAGGCGGCGGAAGCTCTTCCCTTCGAGCACCCGGAGCAGCTTTGGCTGGAGGGTCGCATCGAGATCGGCGATCTCGTCGAGGAACAGCGTGCCCTCATCCGCGACTTCGACGAGGCCGATCTTCCGTTCACGTGTTCCGCCTAACGCTTCGCGCTCGTGCCCGAACAGCTCGGAATCGAGCGATGCTGCCGTCAGGCTGGCGCAGTTCACCTCGACGAACGGCCGGCCCGACCGCGGGCTCTGCGAATGAATCAGCTCCGCAACGCGGCCCTTGCCGGTGCCGCTCTCCCCGAGGAGCAGCGCGGTCGTCTTGTCGCTGCGCGCGAGGAGCGCGATCTGGCTCGCGACGTCGGTCATCGCGGGGGAAACACCGAGCAGCGCTCCGCCCGCGGTCGCGCCGCCGCGACGGCCGGTGAGGAACCGGTTCATCTCGCGAAGCTTGGCTTTGTCGAGTGCGCGATCCGCCGCAGCACCGAGGTGCGCGAGCTCGACCGGCTTGGGCAGGAAATTTTCCGCGCCAGCGCGCATCGACTCGACCGCGACCTCGATGTCGCCCTGGCCAGTGATCATGATGACCACGGCCTGCTCGACCTGGAGCGTGGCGAGGACGTCGAGCCCCGACGCATCGGGAAGATGAAGATCGAGCAACACGAGATCCGGACGTGAGCGATGATAGATCGCCAGTCCCTCACTCGCGCTGTGGGCCACCAGCACTTCGTGCCGGGATCGCTCGAAGAAGCGCGCCAGGGTCGACGTGATGTCCGGCTCGTCGTCGATGATCAGGATGCTCGCCATCAGGCCGCTGCCTCGGAAATCAGCCGCGCGACGTCGTCGAGGACGAACGGCTTGCTGATGTAGGGACGGCCGCTCTTCAGGATGAAGTCGCCGATCGAACCGGTATGCGCATCCCCGGTCACGAAGATCACACGCGTCGCCATTTGCGCGTCGCGGAGGAGAAGCTTGTCGTAGACCACGTGCCCGGGAACGTCAGGCATGCGCAGGTCGAGCAGGATCGCGTCGTACTGGTGCGCCTCGAGGCGCTCGAGCGCTTCGAGTCCGGAGCTGGCGACGTCCACCTTGTGTCCGAGCGAGCGAAGGAACAGCTGCAGCGCCTCGCGCACCGAGCTCTCGTCGTCGGCGACGAGGATTCGCCGCTTTCGCGGGCTTTCGCCTGGCCCGGCGTCGCTCACCGGTGAGTCGGTGACAGGCGGCGCGATGCGCGGAAGCTCGACGGTGAATGTCGCGCCACCGCCGAGCGTCGAGCTGACGGCGATGCGGCCACCGTGCTCACGAACGATTCCGTCGGAGATCGACAGCCCGAGCCCGGTTCCCTTCCCGATCGCCTTCGTCGTGAAGAAGGGGGTGAGCACCTTGTGGATCGAGCGCTCGTCGATCCCCGGTCCGGTATCGGTGACGCGAATGACCAGCGTGTCGCCTTGCTGCATCGTCCGGAACTCGAGCTTTCGCTCGCCCGGCCATTCCTCCATCGCCTGTTCGGCGTTGGTCAGCAGGTTGAGGACGACCTGCTGCAGCTGGAACGGATCGGCCCAGGTCAGCGGCAACTCTTCATCGAGCGTCAGCGTCAGGTCGACGCGCGCGACGCGCAGCGGATATCGCCGCAGCTCGACCGTGTCGGTCACGATCTGATTGAGGTCGGTTGCCTGACGTTCCGGCTGGTGGCGACGCGCGAAGGTGAGAAGGTTGCGGACGATCTTCGACGCGCGCCGAGCCTCGTGATTGATGCTCGCGACGGCACGCTGCCGTTCTTCATTCGGCTCGCTTTGCGTCATCAGGAGCTGCGAAAAGGCGAGCAGCCCGGCGAGCGGGTTGTTGAGCTCGTGCGCCACACCGCTGACCAGCTGGCCGATCGCCGCGAGCTTCTCCTGCTGGAGCAGCTGCTCGACCAGGCGCTTCTCGTCGGTGACGTCGCGCACGATCCCTAACGCTCCGACGACGACCCCGCGCTCGAGGATCGGCGCCGCGATCAGCGACACGGGACGCGGCTCGCCACTCGCGTCGGTGAAGCGCACTTCGACGCGCGGCCGCTCGCCCGCCAGCGTCGCTCGGAGCGCTTCCTCCATCACGTCGCAATCGCGTGCGTCGCACAGCTCGAGAGCAGAGCGGCCGAGGAGCGTGGCGCGATCGCGGCCGGATGCTTCCTCGAGCGCGCGGTTCACCGACGTGAACCGCAATTCGTCGTCGAGGGTGAAGATCGCGTCGGCCGCTGATTCGACGAGTCGCTCGTACCGCGCCTCCGACCGTTCGAGGGCCTCGGCTCGGGCGCGGTCGACGGTGACGTCGCGCGCGACGCCAAGCACGCCGAGCACCGCGCTCCCGTGCCGGATCGGCGTGTTCGTCACCGAGACGAGCCTGACCTCTCCATTCGCCGAGACCATGTGCGCCTCGTAGCGACGCGACTCGCCGCTGAGGGCCAGACGGAAGTTGTGCTTCACCTCGTCCACATCTTCCTCGAGCATCATCGGCAGCGTGCTGCGCCCAAGCAGCTCCTCGCGCGGCCGGCCGCTGAGCAGGCAGGTCGCCTCGTTGGCCGAGGTGATTGCTCCGCGCGCGTCGAGCGTGTAGATGGCGTCGGACGCCGATTCGACGAGGTGCCGGTAGCGCGCCTCGGACTGGGTCATCGCGTCGCGAGCCCGGCGCTCCGTGGTGACGTCGCGAAGGGACGCGACCGTGCCGATGATCTTCTCACCTTCACGCAGCGGCGCGGTGCTCACCGCGACGTAGCGTCGCTCTCCGCCGGGGCGAAGCACGACCGAATCGTACCGCTGTGGCTCGCCGCTGAACCCCCCTTGCTCGCGCTCGCGGACCTCGTCGCGCGACTCGGGAGCGACGGTGTCGGCGACGAGCACCCCAATGAGGTCGCGTCCTCGCCCGAACAATGCCTCGGCTGCTGGATTCGCGAAGTTGACGCGCCGATCCAGGTCGGTGATGACGATCGCGTCGTTGGCCGTCTCGACGACTCGCCGATGGCGCTCGCCGAGCAGCGTGACTTCCTCGAACAGTCGCGCATTCACGACGGCCACGGCCACCTGTTCGGCAAGCCGGTGCAGCACGCGTGCGTCAGCTTCGGTGAAGTCGTTCTCGCGGTTGATGACCTCGAGCACTCCGAGCGTTCCCTCTTTCGTATTCAACGGCGCGATGATGATCTTCTGCATCTTCGCCGCGTCGATGGACGGGCGATACCCTGTCGTCTCGGAGGCGAGGTCGTTCGAGATGATCGTCTTGCCCGTCTCGAGGGCGCGACCGCTCATGCTCGCCGCGATCGGCACGCGCATGCCAAGTATCGCCTTCGCATTCCCCGACGCCTCGACCACATCGAGGTCGGTGCCGGAGCGCAGGGCGATGCAGGCACCCTCCGAGCGGAGGAGCGCGGTTGCATGGCGCAGGATCAGCGGCAGGACCTGGGCGAGGCGGAGCGATGCGCCGACGGCACGAGCGACGTCGGCAACCGCTTCGCCGGCGCGCTGCTCGCGCTGCGACTCGGCGTAGTGGCGGGCATTGATGATCGCCGTCGCTGTCTGCGCGGCCATCGTGTGCAGCACTTCCTCGTCTTCGGCGGCGTACTGGTTCGGCTTCGCCGCGTAGACGGCGATGACGCCGAGCAGCTTGGCACCGACCAGCATCGGCACGACGAGCAGCGAGCGCGCCGGCCCGCCGTCCCCGACGACGTCGTCGGCGGAGGCGAGCGCGTTCTTGTTCGGATCGTAGTCGGTGATGCGGACGGCGCGTCCGGTGTGTGCCACCTCGCCGATCGGGCCATGGCCTAACGGTGCCGGGTTGCGGGCACGGCGAATCCCGCGTACGGAACGAAAGAGCGTCGTGACGAAATTCTCCTCGACATCCGGCGCCGCGATGACGATGCCGTCGCAGGGGACGACCCGGCCGATCTGGCGGGCGAGCTCCTCGACGATGTCGTTCTCATCGAGAGAGCGAGCGAGCATGACGCCGACTTCGTGGAGACGCGCAAGCCTGTCAGCGCGCCGGCGGGCAATCTCGACGAGCTCGGCCTGCTCGATCATGTAGGCGACCTGCTGGCCGAACAGCTCGACGGTGCGCACTCGTGCCAGCGTCGGGCGATGCCGGTCGGTCGGGTCGTCGAGCACGAGCGTCGCGATGATGCGACCGCCGCTTCCCTTGAGCGGCACGAGCAGCGCGTCGCGCGGATTCCACTGCTCGTCCACACTCGGTTCGAGCTTGCTGGCAAGACCGCCGTGGAATTCGCGCGCGATCCATTCGTCGCTCGCGTCGAGATAGAACGACTGCGAGACGCGGAACCGCTCGAGTGACGCGAGCCGCCGCTTCCAGATCAGCCCCGACGCCGGCCGGTCGCGGAGCTCGCGCGCTTCGTCGGGTGTGAGTCCGACCTGAACAAGCTTCGTCTGGTCGAGATTTTCGTTCCGGAGCGTGATCGCGACCCGCCCGAAGCCGATCTTCCGGATCGCGTTGACGATCACGTCGAGGCGGGCTTCGAGTGTCGTCTGCTGCTCGGCCTCGACCAGCGCTTCGTGCAGCAGGAAGAGATGGTCGCGGTCGCGTGAGAGCTCGCGCACCGCCTCCGCCGGTTCGCCGCGCGCCGATGCCGCCGTTCCGTCCGGACCGACCGGCGCAACGAGCGGCACCGTCGGTCGGTGAGGAGGCGCAGACGATGACGAGCCGCTCGGGGGGGACGGTGGAATGTCTGTCATGTATGAGTGCGGTTCGCACCGGTCGGGCGCGAATCGGCGGGCGTATTTTTTCTTGACGAACGGGGCGCTACGACTTCTTTCGCGACACCAGCAGCGTGGCCGCGCGCGGTTCCACGCGGGCCCCGAAGGGAGTGAGCCCGAGCAGATCGCCATCGGCCTGCGCCTGGCAGGGTGGAACGGTCTCGATCCGGAACACCTTGCCCGCGCGAAACAGCATGCACGGGTCGTCGCGGAAGTCCTTTCGGGACAACCGCCAGAGGATCCGGATCGCGTCCATCAGCCCCCCCGGACTGAAGACGCACAGGTCCAGCTTTCCGTCATCTTGACGGATGTCCGGTCCGAGAGACAGGCGATCGTTGAGCACTGCACCAAAATTGGTCAGCATGACCGAAGCCGCATCGCGCTCGATCAGGACCCCGTCCACGGTCGCCCGAACATGGACCGTATGCCCACGGAATATCGCCCTCGCGGCCGCGATCACGTACGCGCCAACCCCGATTCGCCGCTTGAGCCAGGGCGAGGCGTATTCGATCATCTGGCTGTCGATCCCGACCCCGGCGGCAAAGGCGAAGCGCCGGCCATCGTCGAGCAGCCCGAGATCCACTTGCTGCAACTCGCCGTCGAGCAGGACCCGGACCGCGTGGCGCATCACCAGTGGCGTGCCTAACGCGTGGGCGATCAGGTTCCCGGTGCCGCCGGGAAGGATCGCGACCGGCTTGCCGGTGTTTGCGAGGGCGCTGACCACTTCCATCGCGGTCCCGTCGCCGCCGAGCGCGAACACCGCGTCGTACCCCGCCGCCTGTTCGCGGCAGATCTCGCCAGCGTGTCCCGGGCGCTCGGTGAGGACCGGGTGGCACTCGACGCCCGCGTCGGCGAACGCACGGATTGCGCTCGCGCGAAGCTTCGTGCCCCGCCGCGACGCTGGATTCGCGACGAGCAGCACGCGCCGCATCAGAACGTCCAGCTGCGGGTGAGGTCGAGGCCGAGCTGCTTCTTCGGCTGGTTCGTCAGCTGTGCGGCCGCGCTGCTCGGGTCGCAGAGTTTCACGCTCGCGCTGGGCTCGATGCCGGCCGAGACGGCGAAGCCGTGAGCGAGGCGATGATTGATCGTCAGGCCTAACCGGTCAATGGCGCCGATGTTGCTCGTTTGCTTGCCACTCAGCTCGCAGAGTCCCGCATCGAGGCCGATGTACGTGCGCTCATTGATCTGCTTCCCGATCGTGACGCGGGAATTCAGCAACTGGTTCGGCAGGTTGGCCTGGCTGGGGTTCATCGTGTTGACGGCACCGGCCTGCACGCTGAACACGTCGATCGCCGAGCCGAAGCGTGTGTTCTGCAGCAGGTTGGCGGCAATTCCGCCCGCGGACGCCGAAATCAGGCCGGTCCCGAGACTCTGGTACCCGACGCTTCCCGTTCCGGTGACCTCGAAGCTCGGCTTCCCGAACGCGAGGTAGCTGACGAGGTCAGTCTGCGAGATCTGCAGCCCCTCGTCACTGCTCAGCACGAGCTGTGGATTGATGAGGGTGCCGCGGATCGCGACGCGGACCCGCACATCCTGTCCGTTCTCGGTGCGAACGGTGTGCACCGCGTTGATGTCGAGGGCTGGATTGACCTCCGGCTCGCCCGCGAACGTCAGCCGTCCCCGCGTCACCTCGAAGGTACGCGAGATGGCGGGGCTCAGCTCGAGGCGGTACTGCCCGCGATCAGCGGTCAGGGTGCCCTGCAGCGCGAGCTGCTCGGGCGCGGACTCGCCTAACGCGGCCGTGGTCGGATCCCGGCCCTTGGTCACGTTCACCTCACCGCCGAGCTGGATCGCGGCTTCAGTCGAGCGAAGCCAGACCTCGGGACCGACGACAAGCCTGACGTTCTGGAGCTGCAGTCCCTGCACGACCGACGTCGGTGCATCGCCGAGGAGGGCGCGATTCCTCCGGCCGCCATTTGCAAGGTCGATCAGCAGCGTGTCGCTGATGTCGATGATCCGCTTCTTCGTCAGCTCCGGGATGTAGATCACGCCCTTATCGACGATCACGGTGCCCGTCATCGTCGAGCTCATCGTCGAACCGGCGAGGTGCAAGCCCGGGGACGAGATGCGAATGTCGCCGATCGTGCGCAGGTTGAGCGCGTGAAAGCCCCGCGCCTCGACGTCGAGCGCGAACGTTCGATTCGGCTCGACACCGGGGGCGTGGTGCAGATAGTCGAGATCGACGAACCCCCGTGCCCCAATCGTGCCGCGCTCGCCCGGGTCGTCGCTCTGAGCCGAAAGCCGGTCGACCGACAGGCTGTCACCGTGCATCGCGATTCCCACTTCGACGTTCTTCACCCGGACGCCAAGCCGCGCGATTGCGGCCGCGCCACCATTCACCGTCAGGCGGCCCTCGATCGTCGGGCGCTGCCATGTGCCACCCAGGTCGCCGAGAATGCTGAACCGCCCGCCGGTGATGTCGAGCCCGGGCGCGAGGGTCGCCAGCACGGCGAGGTCGGCACTGTCAGCGCGTACGTTGCCGCGGAGCGGCTCGTCGAGGAGCCGTGACTTGCGCGCCTCGAGTGCGAGATCGATCGGCAGTGCTACCGACGCGATCATCGTTGGCTGCTCGCCCCGATAGAAGCGCGCCGTCCCGCCGAAGCTGCGGTCGGCGTAGCGGCCGGTCGCTTCGATCCGGTCGAGGCGAACGCCGGCCGACTGCGGCTGCTGCATGAGGGCCGTCCACTCGATCAGCGGCGCCGGGCGCGTTCCGGCCAGCGCGACGCGGAACGAGGCAAGACCGCCTAACGGCACGTTGAGCTGGGCAAAGCTGGCGAGGTCACCGAGCGGGACCTTCTCGCCGACGAGCGTACCGGAGACCGGGGCAGTCGCGGGGAGCACCGCGGCCAGCGCCAGCGTCCCTCCCCTGCCATCCTCGAGCCGGAGCGGCGAGATCTCGATCAGCGCACCCGATGCGACCACACGCGACGGCGTGGCAAGCCGCCACCGGCTGCCATTCGCCGACGTGTCGGCGCTGGCGAGGGTCAGCGAGTCGATCCGCGCGTCGATCGTGTCGCCATGCACGAGCAGCTGCGCGGCGGCGCGCGCGGTCTGGCCAGTCGTCTCGCGCGCCTCGAGCGAAACTTGCCCCCGCCCGGCGCCGTCGAGGGCGACGAGTCCGTCCATCCGCGCGAAGGTGATGCCGGCGATCCGTGCCGAATCGATCCCGATGATGACGTCGCCTAACGGCTGGGCGGTGATGCCGCGAAGGGCGAACGTCCCCTTGACCGACGAGGCACTCGTGCCGGCGCGATAGAGCCCCGCCGCGGCGATCGTGCCGCGCGCGTCGAGCGACCGGATCGATCCCGTCAGTGTGCCAGTAACCGAGAACGACCCGTCGAGCGAATCGCGGGCCGCGTCCGCGGCGATCCAGCGCCGCAGCCCGCCGAGCGAATCGACGAACACCGCGACACGGAGCGAGTCGCGAACGTCGGGCGCGAGCCCAATGCCCCCCGACGCGAAAACTGTCGCCGCGGTCGTCTCGATCGAGAGCGAGTCGACGCGCAGACGGCCAGCATCTGCCGCCATCCGCGTCCGGCCGGAGAAGATGCGCACACCATCGACGACGGACCCGGGCTGGATCACGGCGGCAATACGCCCCGAGAGATTCGCCAGCGAATCGCCGCCGATGTCGGTGTCGAAGCGTGCGCTCAGGTCGGTCACCGGAAGGTCGGCGCGCTCGAGCAACGTGCGGACGTTGAGATGCGTCAGCGTCGTCTGCCCGCGGATCGCGTAGCCCGGCGGATAGCTGTCGAGGCGGCCGGTGAACGCGACGGCCCCGGCCGCGCCGGTCAGCGTCGTGGTCACATCGAGCGCTTCGGTCGTTCCGGTGATGCGCGCCGGCCCGCTGACCACTCCCCGCACAGGCAGCAACGGATACGACTGCGCGAGTTGCGTGAGCGAGAGCGCCTCTGCGTCGAGCGTAAGGTCGTAGGTCATGAACTGCTCGCCATACGTCACCCGACCCGATCCGGCGACGTGCGTCTGCTCGCCCGGCCCGTCATGCCACGTCACGTCGCCATCGCGGAAGCGCACATCGAGCCACGACGAATCGAGCGTCGCCGTGCCGGAGATCGTGCCGCGCAGACGCGGAAAATTCGGATAGAGAAACTGGATCGTCCGCAGATCCATGCTCGCGACGTCGACATCCAAGCCGCGAAACACGGTGAACGCGGGATAAAGGATGTCGAGCTCACCTTTCGCCGTCGCCCGGGTCTCCGCCCCGGGCACGTGCGCATCACGGAAGACGAGATTCGCGGCGTCGACCTTGAATCGGGTGAGCGGTCCGCCAGCTGCCTTGAGCGTTCCGGAGATCGTCCCCGCCCAATCCACGGGGAACGCTTTTCCATTCAGCGTCTTGATGAAGAGGAAGTCGATCGGCGAGGCGACGACGTCTACATTCTTCACCGCGAGTACCGGCCCCCCGACGGCGAAGGTCATCGCGCCGGTGAGATGCGACTTCGTGCTGCGTACATCCATCTTCGAAAGCTGATACTCGAGGATGCTGAGGTTCTTCGGGTCGTTGGCGATCCGCAGGTTTGCCCGGCCGCCGCCTTCGCGCGGCAGGGTCGGGTACACCCACGCGACATCGGCGAGGGAGAGCGAGTCACCGACGACATCCACGTTGTACCGTATCGGCTTGTCGCTTCCCCACACCACCTTCCCCTTGGCGCTGCCGGTCGAGCCGGGCAGATCCCAGTGCGGGACGTCGAGCCAGGCCGAATCGCCGTGCACGCGCGCGACCGCTTTCACGTTGCGGAAGAGAAACGGGGGGTAGGATTCCTTCCACGACATCCGGCTCGCCGTGAACAGCTTCCCGACGCTGTCCGGATCGGCGATTCGCATGTACGGCGACGCGACGTCGATTCCCGTCCAGCGCCAGGTCTTGGCGAACCCCTCGGCGGTGCGCCGCACCTCGTGCTCCTTCGAGCCTAACGCGTGGCGGATGACGCTGTCACGCTTGGCGCCCCGCAAGGTATCGTCGGGATGCCAGGGCATCGTCAGGATGAACGATCCGTCCTTGATCGTCACCGAGTCGGCAACGATGTAGTCGCCGAATCCACGCTCGGCGGAGATCGGCGAGCGCTTCTTGCCCTTGCCGGTGAAGGTGCGGCGGAAATTCCATTCGCCGCCCTCGTGTCGGCGCGCATAGAAAATCGGGCGGGTCAGCTCGGCGTGCGAGAGCAGGACCCGCTTGTCGACGAGATCGCGTGGATCGTAGTCGATCTTGATCGGTCCGCTCGCGAGCACCAGCGAATCATCGGGGTCGCGGATCTCGAGCGAGTCGATGATCACACCGCCGAGGAGGCCGCCATGGATGTCACCGACGTACATGCGCCCGTGCACCGCCGGCCGGATTCGGCCGGCGATCATGTCGCGAACCCTGTCGCGTCCGTACGGGGTCTGGGTGATGAGCACGACAACGAGCCCGATCACCAGACCGAGTACCACGAGCGAAAGCCCGCTGACGAGGGCGACAAACCGTCGCCGGGACATCCGTGCCATTTACAGATCGCGACTCGATGCTGGTACGACCACCATTGACACCAACCTTCTAGAACGCCTGCCCGATCGAGAACAGCAGCACGATCCTGTCCGACAGTCGCCGGCGCGCGGCGGGCCGGAAGCTCGACGACGTGCACTCGCTCTGGTCCTGCACCCAGCGGCCCCCACGGAGATGGATCGTGGACACCCCCGATTGCTGTAGACACACTGTCCCGTTGGATACCCTCGGTCCAGTGGTCGGCTCGCCGGTTCTCGCGGCGTAAACGTCGTTGTAGTACAGCTGCGCTCCCGGCTGCGTCTTGTCGTTGTACCCGGCAGTGACTCCGATAGGACCGAGAAAGGTAAGGACGCTGAGCCCCAGCCCGGGGGTGACTCGAAAGCTCTGTCGCCGGAGCGCGGGGTTGGCGGTCTCCCAGACGTTCCCGGCATCGGTAAAGACGGTCCACTGCAGCAGGTTGGGGAAGAATGGATCCCGGAACCGCACCTCCGCATTCGCGACGATCAATCGCGTACCACCTGTTGGTACCGCCAGATAGCCTTTCTGGTTGATCGCCGACTGATTCCCGTCGGGTGGCTTCACCGTGAAGGTACGTGTCGAGTCGTCGACGTTCTCGACGTTCACGTAATTGGGCTTCGCGACATAGACCACGGGCCCGAGCTCATTCTGCTGAACCCCACGCACCGTGTTCGTTCCGCCGGCGTAGAGCCGCTCCTGGGGAGGCAGGAAGTTCCGCGACAGGTCGAACCCGCGCAGCGTCGGCTTCAGGGGCGTGATGATTCCAGCCCGCAGGCGCAGCGCCAGCACCGTGCGCGCGCCTAACGGCGTGAAGAAGCTTCCGTCAACGATGCCGCGATTGAACTGCAGCGAGCTGGATGACCCGACGAACCGGGACGCATGGCGAAGCTCGGCGCGAAGTACCCCGCCGCTCGTTGGCGTCAACGGGATGTCGGTGCGGTCGACCGCCAATGCCGCGCTGACGGCCGCCAATCGGATCGTGCTGTCCGCGATCCGTGTCCGGAGCGCTTCGTCGCAGATCAGGAAGATGCTGCAAAAGAACGCTGGCGCGGCACGGGTGCGTCCGCGCTCGATCTGATAGCCGAAGGTGAGTGGCGCGCGCGACCACTGCTCGCGTGTCACCTGGGCGAGCATTCCGATCGGCGTCGCGCGCTCGTACTGGTTGAACTCAGAGCGGCGCTCGCTGTAGATCGTGAAGCTCGGGACGTTGCGGGCGCGCAAGCCGAAGAACGTCGGCTGCCGATAGGTGATGCCGGTGTAGTAGTTGATCGCTCGCGCACTGATGGCCGAGTCCGCGGCGGCCTTGTCGCAGAGCGCCTTCGAGACGACGCTCGACGCGGTCGGGGGCGCGATGCCGAGCTTCGAGACGCGCGCGGTGACGTCGACGCGGCGCGCGCCCCCGAGAAAATTGCGGTCGCCGTACGTCGCCTGCGTGCGGAAGCAGTCGATCGTGCCCCAGCCGACGCCCGTTTGCATCGAGCGCATGTCGCCCTCGATCAACGACGCCTGAACCACCAGCACCGAGTCCTCGGCGCTCTGACCCGGTGCCAGCCCCAGCTCGACGTGCCGGTAGGCGTCCGTTGCGTAGAGGTTGCGCTGCGCGGCAACGAGCTGCTTTCGCCGGTAGATCGATCCGGGGTTGAGCCCGAGAATCTTCTTCACGGTTCGCGAAGAGATCTTCTGCCCTCCCCGCGTACTGTCGACCACGACACGCACTTCGCCGATGCGCGCGAGGCGACCGGGATCGACGTCGATGTAGTAGGCACTCGTCCGCCCGTCGCGCACGACGTCGTGTCCGACCGCGATGCGAGCGCCAGGGTAGCCGTTGTCGAGCAACCGTGTCCCGATCGTGTCGGCAAGCGCCGTCAGGCGGATCTCGTCGTACGGGCCACCGACGGTCGTATCGAGCCCACCGAGAATCGCACGGCTGTCGTTCACCGAATCGAGGCCGCTGATTCGCAGCGTCATCAGGCGGATCGCCGGGCCCTCGACGACGTTGAACGCCACCGCGACACCGCTGTTTCCCCGACGCCTGACGACCGTATCCACTTGCGCTTCCCAGAATCCGCGCATGCGGTAGTAGAGCTTCACCCGCGCAATGTCGCGCCCGAGCTCCTCCCGATCGAGACAGCGCTTCTCGCCAAAAAAGCGAAAAGCGCGTCGCGCGAAGCTCGATGTCGTCGTCGCAATGATCTGCGACAGGTCATCGTCGCGCAGCGCCCGGTTGCCGTTGAAGCCGAGGGCGCGCACCTCGGGCTCGCCTGGCCGGCAGGCGATCAGCTGCGCCAGCAGCATCCGTGGCGCGACGGCGATTGAAAGCGCCGACAGCCCCACGAAGGGAAGCATGCCGGCGCGCCAGCACCGGCGGTGGCCCGACATCAGACCGCGCTGCGGGTGGAGCGCGATCCTTCGCGGCTGGGCGGGAGGTCGTCCTCGGCGCGCGCACCGCTGCGCCGTCGGGGAGAAAGTCGCTCTGTCGGCTCGAGCGGTCCGGGGACGAGTGGTGTTCGCTGAAGGAGGAGCGTCGCGACGTAGAAGGCTGCAACGCCGACGGCCAGCCCCGCCCCGATCGCCGGAATCAGCTCCCCGGCTCCCAGGTCCCGGCGGTAAGTGTACTTCGGCCGCACAATCGGCTGTTCGCGTCGCTGCTTCATCACTCTTCTCACCTGGGTGTCGGGTCTTTCAACGTGACCCGCGAATCTCACACTTCCCTATTCACTCGGAACCGCGCGCACCGCGCTCGTCCTACACCCGCTGAACAGCGATGGTGCCGGCGCCGTTCACGCGCGCGGCGCGCTTCGTCGCGGCGGCAATTTCTCCCAGCTGCGCAGCCGACTGCCATCGCCCCGGCTCGATTATCAACACAGCGCTCGTCATCTTCGCGAGCGGAAATTGGCGCGCGACCCCTTCGCGGTCGACCCCGGCGAATTCGCCCGTTGCCAAGGTCTGCGCGCCGATGATGCGCCCGATTGTCTCGCGGAAACGGACGGCACTCGCCTCGGCGAGAGACTCTCCTCGATCCTCGCGCGTCACCAGGATGAAGTCGTCACCGCCAATGTGTCCGACGAAATCTCCGGCGTCGCCGCCGCCGGTTTCCGCGGCTGCCTCCCGGAGCGCGCGACCCGTCTCGCGAATCACCTGATCAGCGGTCGCGAAACCGAAAGTGTCGGCGAACGGCTTGAAGTTGTCGAGATCGATGTAGCACACCGCGAACGTGTCCCCGGCCGCAACGCGCCGGCGCAGCTCATCCTCGACGGCGCGACCACCGGGAAGTCCGCTGGTCGGGTTGCGATCGGTCTCGCGCTTGACGAGCCGGAGCAGCGCATCGACCCGCACGCGGAGCTCCCGCGTGTCGAAGGGTTTTACCAGGTAGTCATCGGCCCCCGCTTCGTATCCCTCGAGCTTTCGCTCGACCGCGCCGAGCGCGGTGAGCATCAGCACGGGAATGTGGCCGGTGAATGGGTTCTCTTTCACGGCGCGACACGCCTCGATCCCATTCATTATCGGCATCTGCCGATCGAGAATGAGGAGATCGGGCTCGCGCTCGGCGATCGCGGCTATTGCGGCAGCGCCGTCCGGGAAGACGCGGACCTCGTGCCCGAACGCCTCGAGGACGTCGCGCACCATCCGGCGCATGTCCTCGTGGTCGTCCGCGTATATGATATGGGGCACGTTTGACGCTGTACGGGAGAGGGCGTAAGTTCTCCCGTTTCACGCACTTCTGTCAACCGCTGGCCACCCGCCCGTGCCTCATTCGACCGCGTCGACCCCCTGCCGTTCGTCCTTCCGCCGTACCGCCGTTCGATCGCTGCTGATCGCGGCGGCGGTGATAGCCGGTGCGTGCAGAGGCACGGATGCCGCGCCAGCCCGGCGGACGATCATCGACTCTCGCGACAACTACGACCCCAGGTCGCTCGATCCGGCGAAATCGACCGATGTCCCAACGGGTCGCGCGGTCGGGTACCTGTTCGACGGGCTGACGCGTTTCACGCCAGACGCACGGGTCGTCCCGGCGCTCGCCACCCGTTGGGAGATGTCCGCCGACGGGCGGACCTACACCTTCCACCTTCGCTCCGGCGTCACCTTCCACGACGGCAAGCCGTTCGTCGCGCGCCAGGTGCTCCACAGCTTTCAACGTGCGCTCGACCCGAAGGAGCGGGGTGGTCGCGGCTGGCCGCTCTATCCGATTCAGGGCGCAAAAGCGTTCGCCGACGGCAAGGCGACGTCGATCACTGGGCTGACGGTCCGCGATGACAGCACGCTTGTCATCGTCCTCGACGAACCATTCCCGATTTTTCCGAAGCTGCTGGCGATGCCGGTCGCGGCGATCGTCCCCGATTCGACCCCCGCCGATTTCGGCGAGCATCCCATCGGCACCGGCCCGTGGCGGTTCGTCGAATGGAAGCACGACGATTACGTGAAGTTCGCCCGCAACGACAAGTACTGGGCTGGCCCGGCCGCGTCTGAGTCACTGATGACGCGGGTCATCGCCGAGCCAAGCACGGCGGTGGCCGAGTTCGAGAGCGGCAACGTGGACATTCTGTTCATTCCCGAAGCGGACACTCGGCGCTGGGAGAACACTGACGAGCGGAGTGCGACACTCGCGTCCGCGCCCGGCTTGCGGCTCTGGTACATGGCGATCAACACGACGCGAGGACCGCTCAAGGACATTCGCGTCAGGCAGGCGATCAACTATGCGGTGGACACGCGCACCATCCTCGACCAGCTGATCGGCGGGCGCGGCGACGTGGCCGGCGGTGTGATTCCGCCCGCGCTCGAAGGCGGGGACTCGACGCGCCGTTATGCATACGACACGACGAAGGCAAGGCAGCTGCTCGCCGACGCCGGGTTCGGGAAAGGCGTCGACGTGGAGCTCTGGACCGGTCAGACGCCACCCTCGCCGCGGATGGCCGAGGCGATCCAGAGCTACCTGGGCAAGGTCGGGATTCGGGTGAAGATCGTGCAGCGCGAGAGCGCGGCGATGCGCGAAGCGGCGCGAAAGGGAGAGACCGATCTCGCGCTCAAGGACTGGTTCGCGGACTACCCCGACGCCGAGAATTTCCTCTATCCGCTGCTGCATAGCGCGAACAAGGGTGTCGGCGGCAACGTCTCCTTCTATCAGAGCGCGGCGTTCGACAAGCTCGTCGACGCGGCGCGCCACGAGCCGGACGACGCGAAGCGCATCATGCTTTACCGCGAGGCCGACGCGTACGCCTTCAACGAGGCCCCGATGCTCTACCTCTTCTTCTACAAGGACCTCGACGCGGTGCAGCCGTGGATCCGCGGCTTCCAGCTTCCCTCGATCCTCAACGGACAGGACATGCGCGGCGTCGCGATCGAGCACGCCGGCTCCGGGCGTTAGGGAGCGTGCTTCGGGTCCTGCTCCGCCGGCTGCTGCTGTCGATCCCGACGCTGTTCGGCGTGCTGGTCGTCGTTTTCCTGCTGCTCTACGTTGCCCCGGGCGATCCGGTGATGGCGATGGTCGGCGAGCGTGCCGACGCGGAAACGATCGCCCGGCTCCGCGCCGAGCTGCGCCTCGACGATCCGCTGCTGACGCAGTTCGGCCACTACGCCGGGGGCGTGCTCCGCGGTGACCTCGGCCGCTCCTACATCACCGGCCGGCCGATCCTCTCCGACCTGCTCGAGCGCTTCCCGAAGACGCTGCAGCTGGCCGGAGCGGCGATGTTCCTCGCCGCGATCTGCGGCATCACGTTAGGCGTGCTCGCCGCCCGCCGCCCCGGCGGCTGGACGGATCGGCTGTCACTCGGCGTCGCCTACCTCGGGATCTCGTTCCCGGTCTATTGGATCGGATTGATACTAATTCTCGTCTTCGCGGTCCAGTTGCGCTGGCTGCCGGCATCCGGTTTCGGGCGCCCGCAGAACCTGATCCTCCCGGCGCTCGCCCTCGGCATGCGCTCGATCGCGTTCCTCGCCCGGATGACCCGCTCGGCGATGCTCGAGGCGTTAGGCTCGGACTTCACACGGACCGCCCGCGCCAAGGGCGTCCCGGAGCGCTTCATCGTCGTCCGCCACGCGCTCCGCAACGCTCTCATCCCCGTGATCACCGTGCTTGGCCTCGACTTCGGCGCGTACCTCACCGGCAGCATCCTCACAGAAACGATCTTCAGCTGGCCGGGGCTGGGGCGCTACGTGGTGAACGCGATCGCACGGCGAGATCTGCCCGGGGTCCAGGGAGCGGTGCTGTTCATGAGCGTGGTATTCGTGCTGGTCAACCTGATCACGGACCTGGCATACGCGAAAGCAGACCCGCGGGTGCGACTCGGCTAGCAGCTGACGTACTGCTTGGACGAGGGACGAGGGAGCTTTGCGACCGGTGTTGCGCCGTTCCTCGTCCCTCGTTCCGTCATGGATGACTAGGGATGCGGGGAAGCGTCGTCGCCTCGGGCGACGAGCGCGACGGGGGATGAGGAACGTGGAAAACTGCGATGCTGTGACGAGGGGGTCGTGAGTGGCGCCGTTGACCGGGGTGGCGTACTGCCGGTACCAGGGACGAGGAATAACGTGGGACGAGAAATGACGAGGGACGAGGAACGACGAGGGACGAGGAACGACGAGGGACGAGGAACGACGAGGGACGAGGAACGACGAGGGACGAGGAACGACGAGGAACGAGGAAGGCCGCGCTAGGGCACCAGCGCCAGCCCCAGGCGCTCTCTCGTCCCTCTTCCCTGGTCCTCCCTCGTCCCTGGTACGAGCCAGTCACACGCGCCAGACAACGGCGCCACTCTCCGCGTCCCACGTCGAAGCATCGCAGTTTTCCACGTTCCTCATCCCCCGTCGCGCCAGCGGCCTTAGGCCGCTGCGCTTCGCCGCATCCCTAGTCATCCATGACGGAACGAGGGACGAGGAAACAGCGCAACAGCGACCGCGTGCCTCCCTCGTCCCTCATCCGTTCAGTGTTTTCATGCCGGGTTCGGTGTATCTCATCCCCGCCGCCACGCCTAACGGTGCGATCTCGTCGATCCGCCGCATGTCCACCGCGGTCAGCTGAACATCCCGTGCCGCGGCGTTCTCCTCGAGATACCTGACTCGCTTCGTCCCGGGGATCGGGACGATGTCCTCGCCGCGGTGGAGCAGCCACGCCAGCGCGAGCTGCGACGGGGTGCAGCCTTTTTCGGCGGCGAGCTGCTGAACGAGGTGCACGACGTCGAGGTTCTTCTGGAAATTCTCTCCCTGGAACCGCGGGGAGTTGCGGCGGTAATCGTCGGCCGGGAGATCGTCGATGGTGCGGAAGCGGCCAGTGAGGAAGCCGCGGCCTAACGGGCTGTAGGGAACGAAGGCGATTCCGAGCTCGCGCGTCGTCGGCAGGATTTCGTCTTCCGGCTCGCGGGTCCAGAGCGAGTACTCAGTCTGCAGCGCGGAGATGGGATGCACGGCATGGGCGCGGCGGATCGTGGCCGGTGCCGCCTCCGACAACCCGAGGTAGCGTACCTTCCCCTCCCTCACCAGCTCGGCCATCGCGCCAACCGTTTCTTCGATTGGCGTGGCGCGGTCGACGCGGTGCTGGTAGTAGAGGTCGATGACGTCGACCCTGAGCCGGCGGAGCGATGCCTCGCACGCGGTGCGCACGTATTCGGGCGTGCCGTTGATGCCGAGGAAGGCGCCGTCCTCGCCACGTACGTTTCCGAATTTCGTCGCGACGGTCACCTTGTCGCGCCGGTCTCTGATCGCTTTCCCGACAAGCAGCTCGTTCGTGAACGGGCCATACATGTCGGCGGTATCGAGGAAGGTGATGCCCAGGTCGATGGCGCGGTGTATCGTCGCGATCGACTCCTTCTCATCGCGCCCGCCATCGGTCGCGGTGTCGGACGCGGTGTAGAAGTCGGACATCCCCATGCAGCCGAGTCCCAGCTCCGACACGGTCAAGCCCTGCATTCCCAGCCGCCGTTGCGCCATCGTCGTCCTCGAGGGTGTGAGTAACAGTGCAATAGCCAGCACGCACGCCACGTTCCACGCGCCGGCCCGAGCCCGATCGCGGCGGATTTGTCGGAGCGCGCCATTCGGCGCATCTTGAGCTGCGCGGCCTCTCGATCTTCACCTTCGGGCACCGAACACTTGCCACTCACCGACTACCAGTCCAGCGCGGCGCGCACCGCCAACCGCGCACTCACCCCCGACGACCGCCTGCTCGACGCCGCGGCCGGCCTCGCCGAGGAAGCGGGAGAGATTCTGGCGGCGGTGAGGAAGCATCGCTTCCAGGCACGCGAGCTCGATCGCGATCGCGTTGTCGCCGAGCTGGGCGACGCGCTCTGGTGCCTCGCCATGGTCGCGACCTCGCTCGGTGTGACGCTCGACGACGTCGCCGATCGCAACCTCGCCAAGCTCAGGACGAGATACCCGGAGGGATTCTCACCCGGCGCGGCCGCCGACCGGCGAGACGAACGCGGCTGACGATCCGATTCCAATCAGGACACGGGGAAAATCAGGCGCGGAGCGCACTTTTCCACGTGACTGCGCCGCGCGGAAATGCGTCCTTGAGATGAGCACCACGACACGATGTCGCGAAGCTCATGACGCGCCGATGGAGGCGGAGATGATGGTGGTCGCGGTGGCATTCGTAATCGGTGGAATCCTTGGGGCGGTCCTTACCGCGGCGCTCATCGCGCGCGGCCAGCGGGCGCTCGAGCTCAGTTCCTCCGACCTCGCCGCCCAGCCCCGGTCCGCCGGTCACTGGCCGGACGAGAGCGAACCCGTCGAGCTCCCGTACACCCCCGACGAACGCATCGAGCGGTTCGAACAGGAGCTCGCCCGCCGGTTGGGACGTGAGGCCGCGGCCACCGCACGCGAGCGCTTCGTCGCCGCGAACCATGCACTTCGCCCCGGCTTCGGGGTGATGATTCGAATGAAGAGCTGATTCGTAGCTGACGAACGCCTGCACGCGAGCGAGGGGCCCCGGTCGGGGCCCCTCGCTCGTTTTCAGTCGTCCGTCTGCCCGAATACTGCCATGTTCGAGCTGTGCCCGGGATTCACCTTCTTCTCCGGGTACATCCAGTGGACCGCCTGGTTCACCGCCGTCGCCGCCTCGGCAAACCCGGTCGCGATGAGCTTGAGCTTTCCCGGGTAGGCGGTGACGTCGCCCGCGGCGTAGATCCCGGGGCGCCCCGTCTCCATCTGGCTGTTGACCTGGATCTCGTCCTTCTGCAGCGTCAGTCCCCACGTGCCTAACGCTCCCATGTCGCTGACGAAGCCGAGCATCGGGAGAACGACGTCGGCCTCGATGGTGCGCGTCGTCTTCTGCTTGATGTCGCGAAGCACGAGCCCGCAGACCCTGTCGTTCGCGCAGACGACCTCCGCCAGCTCGTGAAAGGTGAGGATGTCGGCGTGGCCGGCGGCCGCCGCGCGCTCGACCTCCTTCACCGTCGCCGCGTGCGCCCGGAACCGGTCGCTCCGATGGACCAGCGTCACGTGCGCCGCCTTTCCCGCGAGCTGGGACGCCCAGTCGAACGCGGAATCGCCGGCGCCGATGATCACGACTCGCTTGCCGTGATATTCGCCCGGTGTCTTCACGACCTCGTGAATGCCCTTCCCGTACCAGGGCTCGGCCGCCTTCTGGGGAAGCCGGCGCGGCGAGAATGCTCCAATCCCCGCCGCGATGACGATCGCGCGTGTCGGGTGACGGTCGGTGTCGGTGACAAGAACGAAGTGGCCGTCCTCCTGCTCGAGCGCGACGACGCGCTGACCGAGAGCGATTTCAGGATGGAACTGCCGCATCTGCTCGGCGAGCGCTCCAACGAGATCCTTCGCGAGGATCTTCGGAAAGCCGGCCACGTCGAAGATGAATTTCTCCGGATACAGCGCGGCCAGCTGCCCGCCCAGCTCCGGCAGCGCGTCGACAATCCGCGATGTCGCGCCGCGCATGCCTGCGTAGAACGCCGCAAACATGCCGGTCGGACCCCCACCGATGATCGTGACGTCCCTCAGCTCTGTTGGCATCCCGGGAATGTAAAACGACGCTGCGCGAAGCAGCGAGAGGCGGTGTCCCGAAAATGACGCTGCACGAAGCAGCGATAGGCGGCGTGGCGAAAATTCCGCTACTCGAAACCACCCTGCCACGCGGCAACCAGCCCCGCCGTTGGAGTTGCGGTGTGGCAGGTCCGCTTCGTTCATCGCCTCTCGAGCTGTCTCGCCACCCCGGCTCCCGCTGCTTCGTGGAGCATCGCTTTCGCCACCCCGCCTCTCGCTGCGTCGTGCAGCGCCCCCCCCAGTCCCTCATGGCAGGGTCGTTTCGAAACACCAGCCGTTTCGAACCACCTCCGCATCGCTACTTCGAAACCCCGACAATCGACGTTTCGAAGCCCCCGCCGCACCCCCGGAAACCGCGCCGGAACTGCGTCACCCAGGGCGTGCCTCGATCGTCAGAAGTATCATGGATCTCTCCTCCCCTTACCTCGATTATCCCGGCCGCTTTCGCCTCGTCCGCAAGATTGCGGAGGGCGGGATGGCGACCGTGTATGAGGCGGAGCAGCAGGGGCCGGCCGGGTTCACGAAACGCACGGCGCTGAAGATCATCCACACCCGGTACGCGAAGCAGGGGGAGTTTCTCCAGCTGTTCGTCGACGAAGCCAAGCTCTCGGCCAACCTGGTGCACGGCAACGTCGTGCAGATCTACCAGCTCGGCGAGGTGAGTGGGCGGTATTTCATCGCGATGGAGTACATCCAGGGGCCGACGCTGCGGTCGATCATCGACACGCATCGCGAGCTGAGGGCGCCGATGCCGCCGACGCTCGCCGCGTACGTCGCGAGCCGCGTCTGCCGAGCGCTCGATTTCGCGCACAACTTCGTGGATGCGCGCGGGCGGCGGCTCGACATCGTGCACCGCGACGTCTCGCCAGGGAACGTGATGGCGACGTGGGACGGCCACATCAAGCTCGCCGACTTCGGCATCGCGAAGGCGCGCACCTCCATCGATCCGGCAGAGAGCCGGCCGATGATGATGGGCAAGAAACACTACATGAGCCCCGAGCAGATGCTCGGCCTCGCCGTCGACGCGCGCAGTGACGTGTTCTCGTTAGGCGTTGTCCTCTTCGAGATGCTCGCGCTGACCGCTCTTTTCCACGAAGACATCACCGAGCTGGCGATCGACGAGGTCGCGGTCGCACCGATTCCGAATCTCCGCGCACTCATTCCCGGGATCGACCCTGAGCTCGAGCAGATTCTCGTCCTTGCGCTCGAGAAGGACCCAGCCCGCCGGCCAACGGCCGCGGCGATGGGACACACGCTCGACAAGTGGTGCGTCGCGCAGAACGAGATGGGCACCCCCGACCGGCTGCAGGAGCACCTTCAGACGATCTTCCCGACCACCTATGCGCCACCGTCGACACCCAACAGCGAGGTGCCGTCGTTCTCGATGCTCCGCAGCACGGTCGGCGGCATGGGATCGATGTCGTGGTGGAAGCGCGTGGTCGGATCCATCGGCGGCTAGCGCCGCCCTGCTCGCCCGGCGCGGGGGGGGGCGGTTGGATTACATTTCGCCCGTGACCACTCGCATCTACACCAGGACTGGTGACACCGGCGACACCGCGCTTTTCGGCGGCGGCCGGGTCCCGAAGGACGACCCCCGCGTCGACGCGTACGGCGACGTCGACGAGTTGAATGCGACGCTCGGTCTGGCGCGGTCGATCGAGATGATGCCCCGCATCGACGAGGTGCTTGCCCCGGTGCAGCGTGACCTGTTCGCGATCGGCGCGCTGCTCGCGACTCCGGATCACGACAAGATGGAGCAGCAGCTCACCAAGGCACGCATCGACGAAGGCCGCATCGCGCAGCTCGAACGTGCAATCGACGAGGGTGAGAGCGAGCTCGAACCGCTCAGGGCGTTCATCCTTCCGGGGGGCACGCCGAAGTCGGCCGCGCTTCACGTCGCCCGCACCGTCTGCCGCCGCGCCGAGCGACGCGTCGTGCACGTCGCGCGCGACATGCCGATCCCGCCGCTGGTTGTCGTCTACCTGAACCGGCTCTCCGACCTGCTGTTCGTTCTCGCGCGCGTCGCGAACAAGCGCGCCGGGGCCGGCGAGGTCACCTGGTGAATCCTCGGTGACGCGGTGATGACGCCGCGGAGCGCAGCCGCGCGCGACCGCGCTGCTGCCCATGTCGTTTTGCTCGGCGGGTACCAGGTCACCATCGCGGCGGGCGCGCTTCACGGTGCGGGCGAGATCATCACCGCGGCCGCGCCGGCGCATCACTACGCCGTGATCAGCGACCCTAACGTTGCGCCGCTCTATGTCGAGCGGGTGCGCGTGTCGCTCGCCGCGTCGGCACCGGACGCGACGATTTCGCTGCTGCTCGTTCCGCCCGGCGAGGATCACAAGACGCGCGAGCTCTGGGCGCACCTCACCGACGAGCTGCTCGCCAGCGGCGCCGGTCGCGATACGACGATCATCGCGTTAGGCGGGGGCGTCATCGGCGACCTCGCCGGTTTCGTCGCCGCGACCTACATGCGCGGCGTCCCGGTCGTGCAGCTTCCCACGACGCTCCTCGCGATGGTCGACGCGTCGGTCGGCGGAAAGACGGGTGTCGATACTCCTGCCGGGAAGAATCTTGTCGGGGCGTTTCACCCGCCGGCCGCGGTAATCGCCGACCCCGACACACTGGCGACGCTCCCCGCTCCCGAGCTGCGCGCGGGTGCCGCCGAGATCATCAAGCATGGCGTGATCGCCGATGCTCGCTACTTCGAGCAGGTGCTCGAGCTCCTCCCGCGACTCGCGGCCGGCGACACATTCATCCCGCCCGCGATCGGCGCGATCATCGCCCGGAGCGTCGAGATCAAGGCGGAAGTGGTCGCCGCCGATGAACGGGAGCATGGCCGCCGCAAGATTCTCAACTTCGGCCACACGTTAGGCCACGCGATCGAGCTGGTGAGCGGCTACCGGCTCCTTCACGGCGAAGCGGTCGCGATCGGCATGTCGCTCGAGAGCGAGATCGCCGAACGCATCGGCGTCGCCGCGAGGGGAACGGCCGCCCGCGTGCGCGCCGCGGTCACCGCTGCCGGATTGCCCGTCGTCATTCCACTCGGATTGGAGCCGGCCGCGATTCTCGCGGCGACCCGCACCGACAAGAAGGCTCGCGGCGGCCGCGTCGAGTACGCGCTGCCTGCCGGCGTCGGAAGCATGGCTGGCGTTGAGCATGGCTGGGGCCTCGCCGTCCCCGACGACGTGGTGCTCGGCGTCCTCGACTGACCCGAAGCCCCCCCCGCTCGGGCTACTCAAAGCCTCGGGACGGTGACCGGAGAGCGCGGTCAAACGTCGCTAGGGGGTATGAGATACCTTCGACTCGGACGCGCCCCGCAATGGAAATGGCCTGCCGCGCGGGCAGCGAGCCGGCTGATGCTCTTCGCCGGCGCGGCCATCGTCGTCGCGCTGGCGACCATTGCGGGACTGAGTCGTGCCTCGGAGCCGCCGCAAAGCGAGCCGCTCCGACTTCCCGGCGTCATTGTCGAAGGCGAGCACATGTTGCCTGGCGTCGTCGTCAGCAAGCCGGTGAAGCCGATCGCCCGCACGCGCTTCACGCGCGCGCGCGACGGCGAACCGATCCCGGTCGAGATCACGGCCTACTGCCTCAGCGGAACGACGCGCCGAGGCCGGTGGGTGCGCCCCGGCATCATCGCTGCCGATCCGCGCGTTTTCCCGCTCAGCCGCTACGTCGAGCTCTTCGAGGGTGACAAGTATCTCGGCCGCTTCCTCGTCGATGACACCGGTCTCCTGATCAAGGGACACCATATCGACATGTGGGTACCGACATGCGCCGAAGCAAAAATTTTTGGCCGAGTTGCGGGGACTGCGGTGCTCGCGCCGCGGAAGAAGCGGCGCGGATAGAGCTACCCTCGCTGCCTGGCGCGGCGCCGGGCGCGATCGCGGTACCAGTAATCATGAGGCAAGGAGCTCGCGGACGGCAGCGCGTGATCGCCGCTATCAACCGGGTCGACGCGTCGGGCAAACACCAGGGCCACCATCGCGACCGACCAACCCCACACCAGCCACGAAACACGCTCGGCTGTCGAAAGGCGCGTCACGATGCTCCAGATCAGGAGTGCCGGTGTTGTGACGAGAGCGAACGCTGACCGCGGAAGTGCAACCGATGCACGCGCGACGACCCGCACCGCGTTCGATCCATGGAGGAGCGTCGACCGAATCGCCCGGTCGAGTGAGTCGGGGGACAGCGCGCGCCATCCAGGAATTCGCAATACGGTCCATGCTGATGCAGTGCGCCCCCAGCCATGATTGTTCGACCCAGCCACCGCAACGAGACCGCGCGAGGCCGCGAACCGGACGATCGCTGGTGCCATCCGTCGCGTGAACAACAAGCCGCGCGGTGCGCCGTCGGAGACTTCCACAGCATTCAATCCGAGAGTCCTCGGCACACCCGACAGTCCCACCGGCACCGTGAGAACGATGACAACACCCTGTGCGGCGGCGACCCGCGCGGAGTCCACCTGCCCGTTGTCATCGAGCCTCATCTCTGGGCGCGCACCGAGAATCGTGACATGCGAATGGGGCGCCGCCAACTCGATGCCCGGGAGGAGCACGGTTCCGTCGCCAGCCGTCGGCGGATTGCCGCGCGCGCCGGCAATCGCGCCTTCGTACTTGCGGTGATCGGTGATGTATGCGCCCGCGAAGCCGGCCGCCGAGTGCCAGCGGCGATTCGCTTCGGCATCGAATCCGGGACGCCCGTCGTGCGACTCGGACGTGTGACTGTGCACGTCCACCGCGAGCTCGTCGCGATCATCGAGCACGAGACCCGCCATCGGGCGTGGAACGATCGCGCCGGCGACGTACACGATCGCGAATCCCATTACTACCGCGGCGAACAGGAACATCTCTCGTCCCGCCCTGCGCCAGGCTGAGCGTATGTCGATCGCCTCGCGGCCCCGCCGTACCCAGCGCGCGGCGCGAATCGCGCCGAATGTGGCAAGAAGCCAACCGAGGAGCGCAGCATGCTGCGGCAGCGTGAGGAGCGTCAGTGCGTCATACGCTTCGCAGAGCGGCGAGAGGATCGTGTACGCGGCGGGCAGGTGAAGAGCGGAGCCAGCACTGGCGCCCAGTGCACCGTTCTCGATCACCCGGACCGGGGAGTCACGCCAGATCGCTCCCACGCAGACGAGCAGGGTCACAACGCCAGCGGCGGCGACCGCGTGCGCCAAGCAGGTTCGGCTCGGCGGCGCGCTGCGCGCGACTCGCGCAATCCGCGAAGCGGACCTTCTTTGAGGCGGCGGCTCGTGTTCAGCCGCGGGCGTGGTCGCCATTGACCCACCTCCACCGGGCGCGCCACCGCGCCCCTCATGCCAAGGTTCAAGCGCACGACTGATGCGCCGTCCGCAACATGAGTTAGCCGCTGTTTACTAAACCGCGCATAACGTGCGACGTCCCGCGCCGCCCCGATCGGGGGGTCCTTGATTGGCGCCGCGATCAGAATATTGCATCGTCGGGTATGATCACCGACATTCCAGAATCCGAGTGAGGCGACTGTGCGCGTGCTGTTGGCGGAAGACGACGTCTATTTGAGCGCGATGCTCGCGAAGGGGCTCCGCGAACACGCGTATGCGGTCGACATCGCGGCGGACGGTGAGGCTGCGGTCTACCAGGCCGCAGTGAACGAATATGACGTCGTGATTCTCGATGTCCTGATGCCGAGGCGCGACGGCTTCGCCGTGTGCCGCGAGATCCGGAAGCGCGGGATGACGATGCCGGTGCTGATGCTCACCGCGCGCGACGCCGTCAGCGACCGGGTCGAAGGGCTGGACGCAGGCGCCGATGATTATCTCGCCAAGCCTTTCGATTTCAGCGAGCTGCTCGCGCGCATGCGCGCGCTGCTTCGGCGCGCACGCCAGGTCCGGCCCGAGGAGATTGTCGTCGGAGACCTCGTCGTCGATACGCGCGGACAGGTTGCGCGGCGTTCGGGACGCGTGCTCCCGCTCACGACGAAGGAATACGCGCTACTGGAATATCTCGCGCAGAACGCCGGGCGAGTCGTCGGCCGCGCCGACATTTGCGCGCATGTCTGGGACGACAATCACGATCCCTTCTCCAACGCGATCGAGGTTTACATCGGGCGGCTGCGCAGGAAGGTTGACGGCAGCCAGGCACCGCTCATCCACACCCGGCGCGGCGCGGGATACATTCTCGGCGCGATCGCCGGCGATGAGTAGGGATCGCGGATGATCGACAGCGTCCGCAGCCGGCTCGCGCTCTGGCACACCTTCGTGCTGGCCACCTTGCTCATCGGTTTCGCGACGCTGTCGTACGGAATGCTCGGCCGCACCATTGCACGTCGCACCGACGCATATCTCGAGGAGTCCGCGGCGGCATTGGCCAATGACCTGATGGCGGACGCGATCGGGGATGCTTCCGATTCGACAGCCGCGCAGGAGACGCTTGCCGAGTTTCGCCTTCGCGATCTCGGTTTCCTGGTTTTCGACGCGCGCGGGCGTCTCGTCGCATCCGATCTTCCCCTCGATTCCACTGGAGACTCAGACCCGGTACATCCGCTGATTGATCTTGCCGGCGTGCGTGCCGCTGTTGGATCCGACCTCGGTTCCGGCCCGCGCTGGGCGACCCTGCCTGACGGCGAGGGCGGGGTTCGCATCTACGCGATGCGCACCAACCCGTCGCCGCGCGGCCTCGTCGTTGTCGCCACGTCGTCGTTAGCCGATCAGGTCGAGCTGCTCGAGGACATGCGGGCCAGTTTCATCGTCGCGATCATCGTCGCTCTGCTCCTCGCCTGGGGCGGTGGCTATGCGCTCGCCAAGCGCAGTCTCGCGCCAGTCGTCGCGATGAGCGCGCGCGCCGCGAGCATCGGCGCGTCCAGTCTTCACGAGCGATTGCCAGTCGCCAACCCGAATGACGAACTGGGAAGTCTGGCCAATACCTTCAACGCACTCCTCGCCCGACTCGACACCGCGTTCGACCAGCAGCGCCGCTTCATGGCCGACGCGTCGCACGAGTTGAGGACTCCGGTAGCCGTCATGCTCGGCGAGGCGGACATCGCACTCTCGCAAACCGACCGGCCCGAGGCGGACTATCGCAGCGCGCTGCACGCCGTACGCGAGGAGGGCCGTCGCCTTTCGCGAATCGTCTCCGACCTGTTTCTCCTCGCACGTGCCGACGCCGGGCAGAGGCCACTTCAGCGGCGCGAGTTCTATCTCGACGAGGTGATCGGCGAGTGCGTGCGCGCAGCACGCGCGCTGGCCGCGGCGCGCGGCACGACTATCGCCTTTTCACCGCCGTCGGCGCAGGTGGTGACTGACGCCGCATCGGACCCGGCGGACGATTGGCCGGTCGAGGGCGACGAAGAGCTTCTCCGCTCGCTGGTGATGAACCTGCTCGACAACGCAATCAAGCACTGCCCGCCGGCGGCTGCGGTCCACGTCACGCTCGAGCGCGACATGACATCGTATCGGATCACGGTTTCCGATACCGGCGCGGGCATCCCCGCGGACGCGCGCGCGAAAGTATTCGAGCGGTTCTATCGCGTTGATGAGGCTCGCGGCCGCGAGACGGCCTCGGAGTCGGGCGGCGCGGGACTGGGTCTCGCGATCGGGCGCTGGATCGCCGAGGCCCACGGCGGCACGCTCGAACTCGTCAGCAGCTCAGCGGCCGGGAGCAGTTTCGTGATCGTCCTCCCTCGTTCGGCCGCCCTGCATTCAGCGATGGTGTCAACGCGTTAGGGTTCGGTGGCGCACAGCGTTTATCGCGACGGGGGAGACCGTATCCTCCGCGACTGGCGCGGCGCCTGGACATCAGAAAGCCCCGGACGACGCTGAGCATCGCCGGGGCTGCCTGACGTTCCACCCTGCCAGCGTTATGGCTTGCTGACCGGCTTCGACTTCGCGGCCTTCTCCTCCGCCGCTTCCTTCTTCTCGGCCGCGGCGGTCTCGTGACTCTTCGAGATCAGCGCGCCCGTCTTTGCGTCGATCAGCACTTCATCGATGCCTGACTTGCCACTCGTCTTGATGTCGAACGAGTAGACGAGCGTGCCGTTCTCCTCCTCGAGCTCCGCCTCGGCGATCCGGCCGCGTGGAACCTGCGCCAGCGCGAGCTTCCGCGCCGAGTCCGCGGTAATCGTCGCTTGCGCGGCGAGACCGGGGGTCGCCTCCTTCACCTTCACCACGTACTGAGCATGGCTCGCCTTCTTCGAAACAGCGATGTGCTTCATTGCCGCCTGCGCACTCACCGGCTTGGACGCAGCGAGTGCGGCGCCCGCGGCGACGAGCGCGACGAGGATTTGCGTTCTCCTGCCTGACATCTGAACCTCCTGATGGGAACAAAGGGCTGGCCGACGTTAGGGAAAGCAGCCAGCGGGCGCGCGGTCTCCACCGGCGTCCGAGTTGATAGTAGGGAGGCTGAGCTAACGGCTGCATAACGAGTCTCGTGGGAGGATCATCAGCCGTTTCTGGCCCTCTACTTGCCCCGTCCGTCAGGGTACCTCCACCGGACCCCAACATGTCATCGTTCTCGACCTATCTGATCGGCTTCTTCATTCTCGTGATCGGTCTCGCCATTGGCGCCTACCTGGCCGGCGCGCCCCCGCTCTGGATCGGCGTCGGTGTGATCGTCGCGATCGGTATCGGGATCCTGATGGCGACGAGCCGGACCAAGCCGCGCGATCCGCAGGTTCCGCCGTCGCGGTGAAACCCAAGCGATAAGCTGCAGGCGATAAGCAGTGAGCGGACGGCGTCAGGGGTGCGACCCTTCAACGCCGTCCGCTTCCTGCGTGCAGGTCATCGCCTGCAGCCAGTTGGCGAGCGGTCGCTGGCGTACCGAACAAAGCCCAAATCACTAGGCAGAAATTTTTTTGTTGACCGTTCCCGCCCCGTTCATTATCGTGGCCGTCCTGCCAGGACTCGACGGGCCGCACGACGTTGCCCGTCCACTCCCTTGTGGTTCAAGGAGCGTGTATGGAGCCAGTGACCGAGACCAGGTCGAAGGGGTATTTCCGCTCTTCTCCCTCCTCCGCGTTCGATCAGTACCTTCACGACATTCAGAAGCTACCCCTCATCGGGTCCGCCGAAGAAGAGCGCCGCCTCGCCAGGCGAGCGCAAAAAGGTGACACCGAAGCCGCAGAACGACTCGTTACCGCGAACCTTCGATTCGTCATCTCGTACGTGAAGAAATACCAGGGACACGGACTCGATCTCAGTGAGCTGGTCGCGATCGGGAACGAGGGATTGCTGAAGGCGGTTCGCAAGTTCGATCCGGATCAGGGCGTGAAGTTCATCTCCTACGCCGTGTGGTGGGTGCGCCAGGCAGTCCTCAAGGCGCTCGCCGAGCAGACACGATCTGTTCGCATTCCGCTCAACCAGAATTCGCAGCTCATTCGGCTCGCGCGCGCCGAAACGGTCCTCTCCCAGGTTCTCAAGCGCGATCCGACCGAGGCAGAGCTGGGCCGCCTCCTCGATGAGACCCCCGAGCAGGTCCGCTCCTCCAAGCAGATGTCGGCGACCGAGGTCTCCCTCGATGCTCCGGTGGACCGGTCCGACCGTGAAGCCTCGACCCTCGGCGAGCGATTCGCGGGACAGGATGGCATCGAGATCGAGGAGCACACCGACGGAAAGCTGATGCGCGAGTTCATCGATCGCGTCTTCACCCGCTACCTCACGCCGCGCGAGCGGAAGATTCTCTACCTGTACTACGGCCTCGAGGAAGGATCCGAGGCGATGACCCTCGAGCGAATCGGCGCACTGATGGGCGTCACTCGCGAGCGCATTCGGCAGATTCGGGAGCGTGCCTTCGAGAAGCTCCGCGAATCGCCTGACGGTCGCGCACTCGCCGGCTTCTGGACAGCGGCCTGATCGGCGGGATCGTTGAACGTTAGGCAGCCGGCGTCACGAAACGCGGGGCCCGAGTGATCGGGCCCCGCGTTTTTTCGAGCGTGTCGCGCACGCCGCCCGCACTGTAACAACCGGTGACGCCGGGAAACCGGCGGCCAGCCGGATCGTCATCCCCGAGCGGCGCCCTGTCCTCCGCTCGACCTCAATGCTGACTCCCCCATCATCGCCCGCTGCGTCGCCGCTCGCCGGTCAGCCGCCCCCCTCGGCACTCGAGGAGAGCCGGCTCGACGCCGAACGCTACCGGTTGCTGTTCGACAATAACCCGGTGCCGATGTGGGCCTACGACACGCGGACACTGCGATTCCTCGCCGTGAACACCGCGGCGATCGACAACTATGGTTTTTCGCGCGAGGAATTCCTCGCCATGTCGGTGCGCGATGTCCGTCCCCCTGAGGACATCCACGAGTTCGAGCAGACGGTCCCGCGCCTGCCGCGCGGATACAACCAGACCGGGCAATGGCGACACCGGAAAAAGGACGGTAGGATGTTCCCGGTCGAGATCACCAGCCATTCGCTCGTCTTCGACGGCCGGGACGCGCGACTCGTCCTCATCACCGACATCACCGAGCGGCAGCGTGCTGAAGAGGCGCTGCGCAAGTCGGAGAAGCTTGCCGCGATCGGCCAGCTCATCTCGGGTGTCGCGCACGAGTTGAACAATCCGCTCTCGTCGATCCTCATCCTGGTCGAGACGCTCCTCCAGGACATGCGCCCCGCTGAAGACACGGAGGCGTTGACCACGATTCGCGACCAGGCGCGGCGCTCGCGCGCGATCGTTCGCGACCTGCTCTCGTCGGTGCGAGGTGGCCCGGTCCGGCGTGCACCGACCTGCGTCCGCGATCTGCTCCGCCGCACCGCGCGCGGACTGGCACCGCAGGTCGAGGAGCTCGGTGCCGAGCTGGAGGTCGCGATCGATGATGAGATGCCGGAAGTCCTGATGGACGCAACGGCGATCGCGCAGGTCGTGACCAACCTGGTGATCAATGCGGCCCAGGCCGCGGGTGAGGGCGGACGGGTCTGGCTCCGCGGCACGACGAGCGCAAACCGCCTGGAGATCATTGTCGAGGACAGCGGACCTGGCATCCGCCCGGACGCATTTCCGCGTCTCTTCGAACCATTTTTCACGACGAAGCCACCCGGAGTCGGGACAGGTCTCGGGCTTGCGGTATCACGTGGGATCGTCGAAGTGCATCAAGGGAGTCTGATGGCAGAGAACATTCCGGAGCGGGGCGCACGATTCACCGTGAGCCTTCCCGCGCCGTCCGTTGAGCCGCACGGCGCTCGTTCCGACACGACCACAGTCGCCGCTCGGGCGAGTGGCGCGCGACGCGTGCTGATCATCGACGACGAGCCGAGCATCCGGATGGCTCTCAAGCGCTTCTTCGCGAAGCGTCAGTGGCTCGTCGATGAAGCGGGCGATGGTGCCGCTGCACTCAAGGCGCTCCTCGCCCCCGACGCCCCTGATTACACGCTGATCGTCTCCGACCTGAAGATGCCCGGCCTCTCGGGAATCGACCTGCACGACCGGCTGATGACCGAGCGCCCGTCGCTCATCAATCGGATGATCTTCTCGACCGGTGATGTCGCATCGCCCGATGCCCGGGAATTCATCGAACGCGTGCAGGCACCGGTGCTCCAGAAGCCGTTCGAGCTTGCCACGCTCGACGAGACGATCGCGCGGTACGCACCCGTCGGCGGCTGATCTCCGAAGTGATGAGGGACGAGGGAGCGGTTCCGCTGTTGCTGCGCCGTTCCTCGTCCGTCGTTCCGTCATGGATGACTAGGGATGCGGGGAAGCGTCGTCGCCTCGGGCGACGAGCGCGACGGGGGATGAGGAACGTGGAAAACTGCGATACTGTGACGAGGGGGTCGTGAGCGGCGCCGTTGACCGGAGTGGCGTACAGGCGGTACCAGGGACGAGGGAGAACGAGGGACGAGGGACGACAAGGGACGAGGGCGGACGTTGCTTCCTAGTCCCTCGTCATTCCTAGTCCCTGGTCATTCCTAGTCCCTGGTCATTCCTAGTCCCTGGTACGGGCCAGTACGCCACACGGATCAGTGGCGCCACTCACGACCCCCTCGTCACAGCATCGCGGTTTTCCACGTTCCTCATCCCCCGTCGCGCTCGTCGCCTTAGGCGACGACGCTTACCTCGTTCCTAGTCGTCCCTGGTCATCCCTGGTCATCCGTGGGCATCCACCACGGAACGAGGAGCGGGACGGCACGGAGCTTCCCATAGTTCGAGCCGTGACAAACTCAAGAACCGAAAACGCGCCCAAGATCCCGGTGCTCGTCAATCCGGGCGGTGGCAGCGCCGAGGAAGTGCTCGACGTTCTCAGAGCCGATTCTCGATTTGCCGTTCACGAGACGAAACCGGACGATCTCGCTGCCCGGATCAAGGAGCTCCGCGCCAGTGGCGCAACGCGAATCGCGGTCAGTGGCGGCGACGGCACGATCACTTCCGCCGCCGCGGAATTGGCGGGCAGCGCTGTCGAGCTCGCGGTAATCCCGGGGGGAACCCTCAATCACCTCGCCCGCGACAATGGCATTCCGGTGGAGCCGGAACAGGCCGCCGAGCTCGCGGCGACGGGCACGGCGCGGCCGATCGACGCCGCCACGGTCGATGACCAGCTCTTCCTGAATACGAGCTCGGTCGGCGCGTACGTGACGTTCGTTCGTACCCGGGAGCGACTCGAGAAGCGGATGTGGTACTGGCCGGCCAGCATCGTTGCCGGGCTCCAGATGCTCTTCCGGATGCCGCGCTTTCACGTTCACATCGATGCCGATGACGCTGGCCCGGGCAAATCGTATCGTGCCTGCCTCGTCTTCATCAGTGTCGGCGAGCGTGACTTCGACAAGGGTCTTTTCGGCGAGCGCACCGCCGACGGGAAGCGTGCCCTCCACGTGATCGTCGTGCCTAACGCGGGCCTGCACCGGCTCTTCGCGATGGTCTTCTCCGCGATTTTCAAGGGGATGCGCGCCAACCTCGGCGAGGTCGAGACCTTCCTCGTCGATCGCTGCCGCATCGAGTTGCGCCGGCCGAACGGCTACGTCTCATACGACGGAGAGGTCGAGCGAATGACCGCGCCACTCGAGTACCGCTATCACCGCGACCGGATCCAGCTCGTCAGCCCGCCAGTCGCCGAGCGCGAACAGGAGAAGTAGCGCACGGCCGCAGTGGTGCAGCGCGCTCGCTGGTTGCTCTCCGCGCCTCTCCGTATCTTGAGAGGGTGACCACCTCGAGTCCCATCGATTCACGCTTCGATCCGCGCGCCATCGCGCGCCCGCCGAGCGCGGACCTGGTCCTCATTGCCAAACGGCTCGTGTCGATCGTCGGTGAGCGGCGCGTGCTGGCGCGACCGAGTGAGCTGTTCACCTACACCGCCGACGGACTTCCCGGATACCGGAAACACCCGGCCCTCGCCGTCTTTCCCGGGAATCGGGAGGAAGCCGTCGCCGTCGTGCGCGCCCTCGCCGAATTTCGTGCGCCCTTTGTCGCGCGCGGCGCCGGCACCGGATTGTCAGGGGGCGCACTCGCTGACGAGACGGTGCTGGTCGGCCTGCAGCGCCTGACGAAGATTCTCGACATCGACGTCGACAACGCGCGCGCGGTCGTCGAGCCGGGGACGGTGAACAGCGTCGTCAGCCGTGCCGTCGCCGGGCATCGCCTGCACTTCGCCCCCGACCCGTCGAGTCAGGCCGCCTGCACCATCGGCGGCAATGTCGCCGAAAACGCCGGCGGCCCGCACTGCCTCAAGTATGGCGTGACGCTCAACCATGTTCACGCGCTGACCGCGATCCTGCCTGACGGTGAGATCGTCGTCCTTGGCAATCCGGCGGGCGAGAGCGATGGCTACGACCTGCTCGGCGCCTTCGTCGGGTCGGAGGGCTGCTTTGGTGTCGTGCTCGACGTCACCGTTAGGCTCTCGCCCGATGCGCCGTCGGTGCGCACCCTGCTCGCCGACTTCATGGACGTCGACGCCGCCGCGCGAGCCGTGTCGGGCATCATCGCGACCGGTATCGTGCCCGCCGCGCTCGAGATGATGGACAATCCGACGATCCGAGCGGTCGAGGCCAGCGTCTATGCTGCCGGCTATCCCGCCGATGCGGCGGCGGTGCTGCTCATCGAGCTCGATGGGCTCGAGGCTGGCCTCGACGCAGACGTCGCGCGAGTCGTGTCGATCTGCCGCGATGCGCACGCCCGCGGGGTGCGCGTCGCCGCCGACGCCGCCGAGCGCGCGCGGCTCTGGCAGGGGCGAAAGAAAGCGTTCGGCGCGATGGGCCGCGTCGCGCCGCACCTGGTGGTGCAGGACGCGGTCGTTCCGCGGACGCAGCTACCGGCGACGCTCCGAGCCATCCGCGAGATCGGTGACCGCTACGGGGTCACCGTCTGCAATGTCTTTCACGCCGGCGACGGCAACCTCCACCCGAACATCCCCTACGACGCCTCCAATGCGGAGGAGGCCGAGCGGGTCGAGCTCGCGATGGGAGAGATCATGCGTGCCTGCATCGACGCGGGCGGAACGATCACCGGCGAACACGGCGTTGGTCTCGACAAGCTGAATTACATGTCGCTTGTCTTTTCCGAGGACTCGCTCGCAACGATGTGCCGCCTGCGCGATGTCTTCGATCCGGAGCGGCGAGCGAATCCGGGGAAGGTCGTGCCGATGCATTCCTGCCGCGAGTGGGGACCTCGTGCCGCGTTGCCCGGCGCCGCGGCGCACCGAACGCTCCACGCGACCTTTGCCGCGGACGACGTCGCGGTCGCGACGACCGATTCGCCGTTGGGGACGGCGAGCGGTGCACTGGCGGCAGGTGCCAGCGCAGCCAGCGAGGTACGCACTCACGCACATCCGCGCCTTCGCGACGAGACGGCGCGAATCCGCGATGAAATCATCGCTGCCCGCGCGGCGCGCGCCCCGGTCCGCATCACTGGCGCCGGCAGCTGGCTCGACGCTGGCCGGCCCGTCGTCAGCGCGCAGACGCTCGCCGTCCGTGACGACGCGATCGTCGAATACGTTCCCGGCGACCTGACGATGACCGCCCGCGCCGGTGCCTCGCTCGCCGCACTCAATGAGGCCGCTCGAGCGAATGGGCAGTGCATCGCGCTCGACCCGTTCGGCGACGCCGCTGGAACGTTAGGCGCGACGCTCGCGACGGCATCGGCCGGGCCGCTCGCCCACGCCTTTGGCACCCCCCGCGACAACGTCCTCGGCGTCGAGCTGGTCACCGGCGAAGGCGCGGTCGCCCGCGGCGGCGGACGGGTCGTGAAGAATGTCGCCGGCTTCGACCTGACCCGGCTCGCGATCGGCTCGTGGGGAACGCTGGCGGTGATCACGGAGGCCAGCCTCCGGCTCCGCGCGCTGCCCGAGCACGACCTGACGCTCGCCATCGCGCTCCCCGGCGATGCGCACGGCGCAACCGCGGCACTGGAGCGACTCCGTGCGCTGCCGCTCGCTGCCTGGGCGCTCGAGGTGGTGAACGGTGCAGTCGCCGCCGCGCTTGGATTCGGGCCATCGCCCCTGCTGCTCGCCCGCATTGCCGGCAACGCGCAACTTGTCGTCGCGCAACAGGACACGCTCGCCACGCTCGGTGACATCACCGTTGTCGACGCCAGCGTCTGGCGGCGCCTGCGGGCCATCGAGCCGCCTGCGCCGGCGGTCGCGCGTGTGTCGACGCTTCCTTCGGCGGTCCCCGCCCTGCTCGGCGATGCGTTGCCATCCGGCGCAATGCCCGAAGGCACGATGCTTCATGCGACGCCATCTCGCGGAATCGTTCGATGCATCGTTCCGCATGACGCGTCAGGCAGTCTCCGGCGGGCGGTCGGACGGGCGCGGCGGCATCCGTCGGCGGCGCTCACCTGGGTCTGGGAACGGCTGCCCGCCGAGCAGTGGAGCGAGCTCGCCCCATCGCCGGTGATGACGCACCTCGGGCGTCGCACCCGCGACGCCTTCGATCCGGATCGCATCCTCAATCGCGGGATCTTCGGAGAGAGCCGGTCGTGAGTACCGCGCGCGGCTACGGACCCCGCGACGGCGAGGCGGTCTCACCGGGACCGCTCAGCGCGCGCCACGCGGCTACAGCTGCCTGCGCGATTCCCGGCACCCCGCTCGACTTCGCCAAGGCGGGGATCGACGCCTGCGTCCACTGCGGATTCTGCCTCCAGGCGTGTCCGACGTATCTCGCGCTCGGCGACGAGAACGACAGCCCACGGGGACGCGTGCTGCTGATGCGCGCCGTGGTCGAGGGCGCACTCGCGCCTGATGACCCGACCGTGCGCACCCACATCGATCGCTGCCTTGGCTGCCGCGCCTGCGAAACGGCGTGTCCGTCAGGAGTGCCTTACGGTCACCTGCTCGAGGCAACCCGAGCGACGATCCCGGGCAGGCATCCGTTCGTTGCGCGGCTCGTGCTTTTCGCGTTTCGCCACGAATGGCTGCTTCGCCCGGCGCTGCTCGGCGGCCGCCTGCTCCGCGCCACCGGCCTCTCGAAGCTGCTTGCCCGGCTACCCGGACCGTCAGGCTTCGCGATGGCGATGCTCGAGTCGACACGATCGACGGTCACGAGCGCCGCGTACGACGCACGCGGCGATGGCAGCCGCGGAACCGCCGCCGTGCTGCTCGGCTGCGTAATGGAGGGGCTGTTCGGGCCGACCAATCGCGCGACCGAGCGTGTCCTCGCCGTCAATGGGTGGACTGTCGTCGCAACCCCAGGGCAGCAGTGCTGCGGTGCACTGCACGCGCATGCGGGCAATCTCGAAGCGGCGCGCGATCTGGCTCGCATCAACATTCGCGCCTTCGAGGCGAGCGGCGCCGAGACGATCGCCGTGAACGCGGCGGGCTGCGGCGCGATGATGAAGGAGTATCGCGGACTGCTCGCCGGCGACCTGGAATACGCGGAGCGCGCCGCCGCCGTCAGCGATCGAGTTCGCGACATCAGCGAACTGCTCGCCCTCGCCGGTCCAGCGCGAGGTGGCGCGCTCCCGATGACGGTTACCTACGATGCGCCGTGCCATCTGCAGCACGCGCAGCGCATCACCGCGCAGCCGTTCGCGCTGCTCTCGGCGATTCCTGGCCTCACCCAGATTCCGCTGGTCGACAGCGACCAGTGCTGCGGTGCCGCCGGGATCTACAACCTCGTCGAGCCGGCGGTATCCGCCGCGGTGCTCGAACCAAAGCTCGGGCACATCGCGCAAACCGGGGCGCAGTACGTCGCGACCGGGAATCCCGGCTGCCTGATGCAGATCGGCGCCGGGCTCCGGCGCGCCGGAAGCAGCGCGCGCACCGTTCATCCGGTCGATCTGCTCGACGCGTCGTACGCCGCTCGCTCCACACGAATCGCCGCCGCTGGACCAACCGCGGCCGCCGGATGAGTGCTCCTCGTGCGGTGCTGCTCGAGCTCGAGGGCGTCCTCGTCGAAACACGGGACGCTCGACGCGCGGCACTGGCTCGCGCGCTCGCCGAGGAGGGGATCGGCGTGGACGTCGTCGCCTACGACGATGTCGCGCATGGGTTGCCCGTCCGGGCCGCGGCACGGGCGCTCGCCGCGGTCGCTGACGAGGCAATCGACGACGTCGCCATCGAGCTCGTGGCGCTGCGCGCGGAGCGGCACTTCGCCGAGTCGATCGGAACCGGTATCGTACTCACGGACGGCGCGCGAGACGCTCTTGGAACGCTCCACGGCGTCGCCCGGCTCGGTCTCGTTACGCGCGCGAGCCGCCGCGAGATCGAACCGATCCTCGACGCCGCCGATGCGAGCTTCCTGTTCGAGTGCATCGTCACGAGCGACGACGTCGCCGGCACGCCGAAGCCGCATCCGGAATCGTACCACGCGGCGATCCGGCGATTGTCGCGGCGCCGGACGATGGCCCCGTCCCACGCGATCGCGCTCGAGGACGGGCGGGCCGGCATTCGCGCCGCGCGTGCCGCGGGGTTACGCTGTCTGGCGGTGGGGGATGTGCCGCCGTTCCGCGCCCTCGACGCGGACGGTTATCTTCCCTCATTGCGTGGTGCCACCCTCGACTCACTCGATGCAGCGGGCGGCAACGGCCAGCAATGATGAGAGTTCATCGATGATGCGATCGTTCAGCCCGAATCGCGAAGCGGTCGGAGAGCTCAGTGAGATTGACGGACGGCAGGTCGTACTCCACTACGGCGACGTCGCGGCGGAGTACGCGGCGCTCCGCGCCGGAGCGCTGCTCGTCGATCGCACGCATCGCGGCCGCGTCCGTCTTCGCGGCGAGAAGTCGCGCGATGTCGTGACCGGGCTGGTCACCAACGACATCACGGCGCTCGAGACCGGACAGGGCGCATACGCCGCGGCGCTCACCCCGAAGGGCAAGATCATCGCCGATGTCCGCGTCTTCGCCGAGAGTGACTCGATTCTCATGGACACGCCGGTGCGCGCCTTCCCCGGTTTCCTCGCGATGGTCCGCAAGTACGTGAATCCGCGAAGCTCGCCCCACAGTGACGAGTCGGCGACGTTGCACGATCTCTGCATCGCCGGGGCCAACGCGCGGCTCGTGCTCGCCGAAGTGTTAGGCGCGCACAGCGCGACACTGGGGCTCCTGCCCCCATACGGTCACATCACCGCCGAGTTCGAGGGTGCGCTCCTGACGATCGCCCGCACCCCCGAAGTGGGAAGCGATGCCTACGACTGCTTCGTGCCGGCCGAACTGCACGAGGCGCTGCGTACGAAACTGATCGACGCCGGCGCCCGCCCAGGCGGGCTGGAGGCGTGGGACATGGCACGGATCGAGATCGGCCGCCCCGAATGGGGAGTCGACATCGACGACACGACGATTCCCCAGGAGGCGAATCTCGACGAGCTGCACGCCATCTCGTACACCAAGGGCTGCTACACCGGCCAGGAGACGGTGGCCCGCGTCCATTTCCGCGGGCATGTGAACAAGCACCTGCGCGGTGTCGTCTTCGAAACCGACGATCCCGCGCCGCGCGGTGCAGCGTTAGGCGACGAGAGTGGCAAGCCGGTCGGCGATATCAGGAGCGGTGCGACATCGCCGCGGCTCGGCGCGATCGCGCTGGCGATGGTTCGCCGCGAAGTGGAGCCGGGTGCGACGCTGACCGCGACCTGGGACGGCGGGAGCCGCGCCGGCCGACTCGTCCGCCTTCCTTTCCCCGTCTGATGGGCGGCCGCTGATGCCCGGTGAGGCGCGAGGAATCCGGTGAGCCGCACCGCCCTCGTCACCGGGGCGACGGGGCTGGTCGGATCGCACATCACCGAGCAGCTCGCGTCAGACGGCTGGACGGTTCGCGCGCTGGTCCGCGACCCGCGTGCCGCGGCCTGGATCCGCGAACTCGGTGCGTCGGATCTCGTCCGGGGTGACGTGCTCGACCCCGCGGCTTTCGCGGCGGCCGCGCGCGGCGCTGAAATCGTGTTCCATGCGGCGGCGGCGATCACTCCATCCGCCGGCGACTGGGAGTCGTACCGCACCGTCAACGTCGGTGGCACCGAAGCCGCGATCGCCGCGGCGCGCGATGCGGGTGCGCGGCTCATGCATGTGAGCAGCGTCGCCGTCTATGGACCGCAGGGGCGCTATCGCGCCAACGGTACCCTGACGGACGAAGAGTCGGCCATGCCGCCGATTCCGGAGGCGGCGTTCTACGCGCGGTCCAAGCGCGAGTCCGAGCAGCTCGTGATCGCAGCGCACGCGCGCGGTGAGATCTGGGCGACGGCCGTCCGCCCCGACGTGATCTATGGGAAGCGCGACCGCCAGTTCGTACCGAGGATGGGGAAATTGTTTTCGCGGTTGCACGCCTTTCCACTTCCCGGTGGCGGGAGGAACACGCTCGCGATCATCAACGCCGCCAGCGTCGCCGACGCCGCGATCCGCGCCGCGACGACCGACGCGGCGGGTGGTCGCGCCTACAACGTCGCCAACGAGGGCGACACGACACTGCGCGAATTCGTTTCGCTCGCCGCCGTCGGGCTCGGGACCCCGGTCATCCCGATTCCGGTACCGTTAGGCGCGCTGGCCGCCGGCCTCTCGGCCGTGCAGTGGCTCACGCGAAAGCTCCATGTTCCCGGCGCCGGAGTCCTGCAGCACGCGTCGCTCAACTTCGTGTCCCGCGACAACCCGTTCTCGAGCGCTCGCGCCGAGCGCGAGCTGGGCTGGCGCGCGGTGGTTCCGCCGAGCGAGGCGATCCCGGACGCGTTTCGCTGGTGGGCGCGCGAGAACGCGCGGTGACCATCCCGCTCGTCGCGGGCGAGTCGCCTGGCGCGGAGCGAACCGCGCTCAAGGAATGGGCTGTCCTCTGCGACGCCCTCGCCCAAGGCGAGATCATGGCGATGGTGCGGAAGGGTGGCATCCGCGAACAGCGGGCCGGCTTCGCCGTCAGGCACGACCGCTTCCTGCTCTATCCGACCTACTTCCACGAGAAGGCGGCCGAGCTGCAGCCGCGCTTCGCCGAGCGCGCCGCGTCGGCCGCGAACGGCCGTCCCCCCGAAGGAATGATCCGCATCGCCCAGGCCGCTGATGTCGCCGCGGTCTGGCACGTCCGCGACCTCGAGCGACTCCGCGCGATTGAACCGTTTCACGGCATGGCCTGGCCCGCGGTCGTGTCGCGCTTCGAATACCGCGGCAATCCCGAAGTGCGAGTGATCGCGGTCCGCGTCTCCCGGTTGCCCCTGATTCACGACGTGCCCGAGACCCGCCGCTACCAGGGGTGCGTTTCGTGGGTTGAGCTGGACCACCCGATCGACGTGGCGTCCGCTGTCCCGGTTCTGCCTCCCGCCGTTCTCGCCGAGCGCCTTGCATCGCTGACCGGTGCGTTAGGCGCGCCGGAGCACGAACACCCAGAAACGACAAAGGCGCGACAGTGATGTCGCGCCTCGGTCGTCCAGCGAACAGCGACGATTACGGCTTGGTCGTCGTCGTGGTCGTCGTCTTCTTCTTGAGCGTGTCCATCTTCATCGACGTGTCCATCTTCATCGCCGAGTCCATCTTCATCGCCGAGTCGGTCATCGCCGGGGCCGGCGCGAGCGTGGTCGTATCGGTCGTCGTGGTGTCCGTCTTGGTCGTGCAGGCAGCGATCACGAGCACTGCGGCAACGAGGGCCATGCGCTTCATTCCATTCTCCTTTTGGGCGTGAGATTCCTCAACGCGTGGTCCGTGCACACAGTCGGTGCTCGGAAAAATTCAGTCGGCACGAAAGGTACGGCAATCGGTATTTCTGTCAAGACCGAGCTGACGCCCAAGTCCTGCATTCGCAACAGGTTGTTCGGACGAGACCGCCCGCCGCGAGCAGTCTGGGCACGCTTCGCGACTCGTCGCCGCGATGCGGAGTCGGATCCATCGATAAGGCATTGTAGCGCAAGTCTTTAGGAAGGATTATTCTACCGGTGCCGTCAGGCCCGCCGAGTGACTGCTCGAGCGTGATCGAAAGCGTCGTAACGAGGACACCAGCATGGCGATTCACCTGCCCGTCGTCGGCAGCCAGAGTGTCGAGTTGCCCCGCGATGGAATCGTGCGCGGTGCCTGCCCGCACGACTGCCCGGACACCTGCTCGTGGCAGGTGACCGTCGAGAACGGCCGCGCAGTGCGTGTCGCGGGCGACCCGGACCATCCGTTCACCCGCGGCTTCCTCTGCACGAAGGTGAACCGCTATGTCGAGCGCACCTACCACCCGGAGCGACTGACCACGCCGCTCCGCCGCGTCGGTGCGAAGGGGGAAGGACGGTTCGAGCCGGTGACCTGGGACGTCGCGATCAGCGAGATCGCTGCCCGCCTTCGGGCGATCGCCGACTCGCCCGACGGCCCCGAGGCCATTCTCCCCTACTCCTATGCCGGGACGATGGGGATGATCCAGGGCGAGTCGATGGATCGCCGATTCTTCCACGCGTTAGGCGCGTCGCGACTGCTCCGCACGATCTGCTCGAGCGCTGGCGCCGTCGCGATGCAGATGACGGTCGGCGCGAACATCGGCGCCGACTCGGAAGGCGTTCCCGAGAGCGACCTGATTCTCCTTTGGGGATCGAACACCCTCACCTCGAATCCGCACCTCTGGCCGTTCGTGCTCCGCGCCCGCGAGCGCGGCGCGCGGGTGATCGCGATCGACCCGCTGCAGACGCGAACCGCTGCCCAGTGCGACGAGTGGATCGCCATCCGTCCCGGCACCGATGCCGCGCTCGCGTTAGGGATGATGCACGTCATCTTCGCGGAGGGGCTCGAGGACCGCGACTATCTCGAGCGGTACACGCTGGGTGCCGCCGAGCTGCGTGCCCGCGCCGCCGAGTACCCGCCCGAGCGCGTCGCCGCCATCACTGGCCTCGCCGCGGCCCGCATCGTCGAGCTCGGACGCGAGTTCGGCCGGGCGAAGGCGGCGTTCATCCGGGTGAACTACGGCCTGCAGCGCCACGCCGGCGGCGGGATGGCGGTGCGCACGATTGCCTGCCTCCCCGCCGTCGCCGGACATTGGCGCCGGGCCGGGGGTGGAGTGCAGCTGTCGACGAGCGCGAACTTCGACTTCGACCGCCGCGCATTGGCGCGCCCCGACCTCGGCCCGCCAGCGCGCGACATCAACATGATCCGGCTCGGGGACGCGCTGACGCTCGACGACGCCGGCGTCGGCGGCCCGCCGGTGTGGGCGCTCGTCGTCTACAACTCGAATCCCGCGGTGGTCGCGCCCGATCGCGGCGCGGTGCAGCGGGGGCTCGCCCGCGAAGACCTGCTCACCGTCGTGCTCGAGCAGTTTCCGACCGACACGACGAAGTGGGCCGACTACGTGCTCCCCGCGACGACGCAGTTCGAGCACTGGGACATCCACCTCGCGTACGGCCACCACTACATCACCCTCAACCGGCCGGCCATCGCGCCGTTAGGCGAGGCGCTCCCGAACAGCGAGATCTTCCGCCGGTTGGCGAAGGCGGTCGGGCTCACCGATCCCGCGCTCGCCGACAACGACCTCACGATGATCCGCCAGGCGCTCGCGGGCGCCGGTCCCGGGCTGCAAGGCATCACCCTCGAATCGCTGCTCGAGCGCGGCTGGACGCGGATCAATGTTCCGCTGCCCTACCTCCCCTTCGCCGAAGGCGGGTTCCGAACGCCGAGCGGGAAGTGCGAGCTCTCGTCCGAACGTCTCGCGAAGATGGGACTCGATCCGCTGCCGACCTTCACTCCGCCCTACGAGCACCCCGAGCTGGTCCCCGAGCTCGCGGCGAAATACCCGCTGACGCTGATCACGTCTCCCGCGCACCAGTTCCTCAACTCGACGTTCGTCAACGTCGATTCGCTCCGCCGTCAGGCACGCGAGCCGGAGTGCCTGTTGCATCCCGACGATGCCGCTCCGCGCGGGATCGCGAGCGGGGCACGGGTGCTGGTGCGGAACGATCGCGGCGGATTCCTCGCCACGGCGCGAGTCGCACCGGAAATCCGTCCCGGCGTAGCATGGGCGCCATCGCTCTGGTGGGGTCGCTACGCGATTGACGGGCGAACCGTGAACGAGACCACGTCGCAGCGCGAAACCGACATGGGCCGGGGCCCGGTCTTCTACGACAACCTCGTCGAAGTCGAGGCGGTCCCCGCGGTCGCGGCCGATTCGTCGGCGGTGGGAATCTCGGGCGCCGTGCCGATCGCCGCGCGCCGGTAGCCGCGCCGCGCTTCTTCGCGGGCCCGCTCGATGAAGCGCCTGACGAGCCCGAGCCCGTTGTCGATCGAGTCGGGCGGAAAGTCAGCGGTCACCGGAAGGCCCGTGCGCACCGCCTCCTCGATCGTCTCGAGGAGCAGGTCATGCTCGCGATCGAGCTCCTGTTCGGTCCAGCCCGTGCGCTCGCGGTAGGCACCATGGCGGTCGGCAATCATGAGCTGAATGTCGTTCGCGTCGCGCATCAGCGGCGAGGCCTCACCGCCGGCACCCTCGACCACAACCAGCGACTGCGCGATCGCCGCCAGAAAGCTCGCGGTGTGGTCCTCGAGCACATGCCGCTCCAACCGCGAGGCGACCCCACCGATCACCGGATCGTCGCGCAGCCGCGCGATGAAGCGGTCCATCATCGAATCAAGATCGGCGAGAATTGCTTCGGCGACGTCGACCAGCCCGCGCGCGCTTCGCGTTACACCGCGGCGCTCGCGGATCGTGCAGTCGGCCATCTCGCCGTCGGCCTCGACCACCTCCGGCGCGGGGAGCCAGAGCGTGAACACCGAGCCGGCACCAGGACGGCTGGTCACGCTGAGATCGCCGCCCATCAGCCGCGCCAGCCGCCTGACGAGGGTCAGCCCGAGCCCGGTTCCTTCTTCGGCCCGCGTCAGCGACGAGTCGACCTGCGTGAATGGCTGAAAGATCGCGTCGATGTCGCGCTCGCCGATTCCCACACCGGAATCCTCGACCCGGATTGCACACCAGCAGATACTCGCGTCGCCGATCGGGCCGGCGTCCGGCGTGTGAAAACGTGAGGCACGGACGGTGACCTCGCCCCCCGGCTTGCTGAAGCGAACCGCGTTGGAGACGAGCTGGCTGATCACCTGCTGCACCCGCCGCCGGTCAGCGATGAACTCGGGGTCGCCTTCGCTCTGAACGACGACCTTTACCCCACGCGCAGCGGCGAGCGGCTCGACCGTCTGCACCGCGCTGGCGACGATGCTGCCCGCGTTGCTCCTCTCCCGCGTGAGATCGAGACGGCCGGCATCGAGCTTCGCCAGGTCGAGGATGTCGTTGATCAGCGAGAGGAGGCGCGCCGATGCGCCACGAATCCGCTCGAGGTAGTCGTGCTGCGCCTCGTTGAGCGATCCGGGAACCTCGAGGTCGAGCAGCTCCGCATACCCGAGCACGGCGTTGAGCGGAGTCCGCATCTCGTGACTCATCGTCGCGACGAACTCACTCCGCGCCCGGCTCGACGCCAGGGCGCGATCGTGAGCCTCCTTGACCGCGTCGCGCAGGAGCGCACGCTCTCGCTCGCTCCCGTCGCGGGCGCTGGCGTCGCGGGGGGGAGCGTCGCGGTCGATCCTGTCCTCAGCGCTGGCGCGGATCTCGGACTCCATCCCGCTATTCATTGCGAACATCGTGCTACCGGCGCGAGGGCTGACAGCCAGCCCATTCCTGCTCGACAGAAACCGTGCACCGGGCTATTCATTCGACAGCTTCCCGCCACGAGATCCGCCGTGCCCGCATCCCGCCCGCTGACCCTGGGCGCTCTCAAGCGCTCCCCATTCGCCGCAGCCGCCCGTGCCTCACGGACGGTGAAGGACGAGCTTCGCACCAACCTGATCGCGCGCCTCGGAACCGGTGATCCGGTGTTCGAGGGTGTTCTCGGCTACGAGGACACCGTCATGCCGCAGATCATCAATGCGCTCCTCAGCCGGCATAATTTCATCCTGCTCGGACTCCGGGGGCAGGCGAAGTCGCGCATTCTCCGAGCATTAGTCACCCTGCTCGACGACGAGACGCCGGTGATCGCCGGGAGCGAGATCAACGACCATCCGTTCCGGCCGATCTCGAAGTTCGGGCGTCAGGCGATCGAAGCGGGAGGCGACGACACACCGATTGCCTGGCTCGGGCGCGATCAGCGTTATGTCGAGAAGCTCGCGACGCCCGACGTGACCATCGCCGACCTGATCGGCGACGTCGATCCGATCAAGGCGGCGCGTGGCGGCCACATTCTCGCCGACGAGCTGACGATCCATTACGGAATGCTCCCGCGCGCCAACCGCGGCATCTTCGCGCTGAACGAGCTCCCCGACCTGGCCGGCAAGGTGCAAGTCGGCCTCTTCAACGTGATGCAGGAGGGCGACGTCCAGATCAAGGGCTATCCCGTCAGGCTGCCGCTCGATGTGCTGCTCTGCTTCACGGCGAACCCCGAGGACTACACCGCGCGCGGCAAGATCATCACCCCGCTCAAGGATCGCATCGGCAGCGAGATCCTGACGCACTACCCGGAGACCGTCGATCTCGGGATGGAGATCACCGAGCAGGAAGCGTGGACGGATCGCGACGACTCGTCGGTGACGGTACCCGACATCATCTCCGAGGTCGCCGAGCGTGTTGCCTTCGAGGCGCGCACCGACAAGCGCATCGACAAGCGCTCCGGCGTTTCGCAGCGCCTGCCGATCAGCCTTCTCGAGAACGTCGTGTCCAACGCCGAACGGCGCGCGGTGATGGCCGGCGAGGAGTCGGCAACGGCGCGGATCTCCGATGTCTACGCTGCACTCCCCGCGATCACGGGCAAGCTCGAGCTGGAATACGAGGGTGAGCTCGTCGGGGGGCACGTGATCGCTCGGGAGCTCATTCGCCGCGCAGCCGAAGCGACGTTCAAGGCCCGGGTCGGTGACGCCGCGGTCGACGAGATCGTGATGTGGTTCGATGGCGGCGGCGCACTGCAGGTGACCGATGACGCGCCTGACGCTGCGCTCGCGGCGGCATTCTCGAGCGTGCCCGGACTTGGTGACCTCGCGCGCTCGCCGCTCCTCGCCGGCGACGATCCCGGCGATGGCACCGTCGTCGCCGTGTCCGAGCTCGTGCTCGAAGCGCTGGTCGCGCGCAAGCGCGTGTCGCGTTCCGATGCCGGCCGTTATGGTCGCGCGGCGCCGGAAAAGCGCCGCCGGCCCAACGAAGACATGTTCGGTGGCGGCCTGAGCGCGTGACGACCCGCGCCGCCGTCCGCCCTGCGGTGCAGGTGCGTCCGGCGACGCCGGCCGATCTCGCGCACGTGGTCGCGCTGCGCCTGGCGCTGCTGCACGAGCACGCCAGCAATCCGATCTACGCGCGGCTCCGCCCCGATGCCCCGGAACGCGCGCGGCGGATGTTCGCCGCGCAATTGACCTCGACCAGCGAGAGGATTTTTCTCGCTGAGGAGGATGGTACCGTCATCGGCATCATCCGTTGTGTCGATTCGGCCAGCTCGCCGCTGCTCGAGCCGGCACGCTACGGCTACATCTCCAGCGCCTACGTGCGTCCCGAGGCACGGAGGCGCGGCGCACTCCGCGCGCTCGTCGCCGCGGCGAGGAGCTGGTGCGCCGAGCGTGGACTGGAGGAAGCGCGACTGCACAGCGTCGCCGACGATGACGGATCGAACCGGGCCTGGCGCGCGTTAGGCTTCGAGATCGTCGAGCACATGCGGCGGAGCGCCATCACCCCGAGCGACCTGCAGTCGGCCCCGACGGGGGCGCGCTGACGATGGCCGTGATCACCATCTCCAGGCAGTATGGATCCGGTGGTTCCGAGGTGGCGCAGAAGGTTGCCACCGCGCTCGGCTGGGAGCTCCTCGACAATGCGATCGTGGACGCGGTCGCCGCACGGCTCGACATGTCGGCTGAGGAAGTGGAAGCGCGCGAAGAGCGCGTGCCGTCGCTGGTCGAGCGGCTGGCGAGCGCGATGTCGTTAGGCTCTCCCGAAATGCTGGTCACGGGCGAGCATCCACTCGGCGCACCGAGCGAGGAACAGATCGTCGCGACCACAGCACAGATCGTCGACGAGGCGGTCTCGCGGGGCAACGTGGTACTCGTCGGACGCGGTGCGCAGTCGCAGCTGGCCGAGCGCGAGGATGCGCTGCACGTTTTCTGCTACGCGCCGCGGGCGGCGCTCGTCGTGCGCGCCGCAAAACGGCTCGGTGTGAACGAGGCCGAGGCGATGCGTGTCGTGGACGACACCAATCGGTCGCGCGAGCAGTACGTCCGCCGCCATTGGAACCGCTCCTGGCAGTCGGTGGACAACTATCATCTCTGCGTGAACACCTCGTGGCTGGGCATCGAGGGCGCCGCTGACATGATCACCCGCGCGGCGCGCGAGCATTTTGGCTGAGCGCGGGGGCTAGAGGCGCAACAGCTCGCGGTGCGAGGTGAACGCCCAACCCGCCGCGGCGAGGATGATCACCGCTCCGCCCGCGACGGCGAACTGCGGACCTGACGCGCGCGCGACGACGCCGGCCACGAAGTTGCCCGCAACCTGCGACAGCCCGACGACCACGAGCGAGTAGGCAGCCATCAACCGTCCCCGATATTCATCGGGGACGAGGGTCTGCAGCAACCCGTTCGATAGCGCGCCCTGGAGGATCATCGCGCAGCCAGCCACAAGGAGAATCAGCCATGCGGTGTGAAACGACCGGGTCATCGAGAGCGCGATCAGCATCGCCGCGAAGACGACCGTCGACCAGGCGAGGAGCCGTCCCCGCTTGACGCGCGCGCCGACCGCGGCGAGAAACAGTGCACCGGCAAGGCCGCCAACTCCGATGGCCGTCAGCAGCGAGCCGTATCCGCCGGCCCCGGTGGCGAGGCGGTCGCGCGCGATGACAGGCATCAGCGCGATGTACGGCGCCCCGAAGACGCTGACAGCGGTCACGAGGATCATCAGGATGCGCACCTCCGGGGTCGACAGCATGTAGCGGATCCCCGCCCGCATCTCGCCGCCATCGGTGCGCCGGGCACGGGTGACGTGCGGCGCGAGATGCACCATGTAAAGCCCGATCACGACCGCGAGAAAGCTGACCGCATTCAGTGCGAAGCACCACGCGATTCCGGCGGTGGCGATGACGACTGCACCGATCGCCGGCCCGACGATGCGCGCGAGGTTGAAGCCGCTCGAGTTGAGCGCAATCGCGCCGGCCAGATCATCCCGTCCGACCAGCTCGATCATCATCGCCTGGCGCGCAGGAATCTCGAACGCGCTGAAAACTCCACCGAGTGCGGCGAGTCCGAGCAGCCAGTAGATGTTGACGTGCCCGCTGATCGTGACCGCCCATAGCGTGATCGCTTCGAGCAGCATCAAGACCTGCATCGCCCGCACGAGCTTGAGCTTGTCCACCCGGTCAGCGACGACCCCCGCCTGCATCGAGAGCGCGAGCACCGGCACCGCACCCACCGCGCTGACGAGGGTCACGAGAAACGCGTTGTTCGTGAGCTCGAGCGCGAGCCAGCCTTCGCCCATCACCTGCATCCACGTCCCGATCAGCGACAGCGTCTGCCCGATCCAGAAGATCCGGAAGTTCCGATGCTCGATGAGCACCCGGAACGGATTGTTGCGGCGGAGCGTCCGGATGGACCGTACGTGGAGAGGAGTTTCGCGCACTTTCCGAATCTAAACGGGCGCGTTGGGTTCGCTGGTGGAAGGAACCAGGGGCCGGGGACCAGGCAACGCCAGAAGTTCCGCAGTGCCTTACTCCTGGCCCCTGGGCCCTTGGCCCCCTGCAGCTACAGTCTGGCCCCCAATACGCACCGAGACTATCGTCCAAGGAACCCCGCAGCCGGTACGCGCCGATGAAGTCCCACACCTACACGAAGTTCAGCCCGGAGATGGCCGACGCGGTCGATCTCCAGGCGCTGCTCGACAAGCTTGCCGACTTTCTCCTCCAGTCGGGCTTCGCCGGAGGGCAGAACAATGCGTACGGGTGGAACGACTTCAACGAGGAAGGCGACCGGTCGCTCGACGCGCTCAAGCGGGCGATTCTCGATGCGCTGATCGAGAGCGGGCAGTTCACCCCCGAGATGCTCGAGGCACTGCGTGGCGACGCCGACGGCGACCCCGAGGGGCAGGCCAAGCTCGCCGCCATGCTCGACTCGCTGGTGAAGCGGCTGATGGAAGAAGGTTTTCTCAACATCGAGAACCAGCCGCAGATGCCGGCCGGGCATCAATCGGTCACGGGCAAGGGCGGCCTCGCCCAGGCGGCCGCGCGCGACGTCCAGTTCAACCTCACCGACAAGGCGATCGACTTCCTCGGCTACCGGACGCTCCGCTCGCTGCTCGGGTCGTTAGGCAAGGCCAGTGCGGGGAGCCATGACACGCCGTTCCTCGCGACCGGTATCGAGGCGGATGGCGACGTGAAGGAGTACGAGTTCGGCGACACGATGAATCTCGACGTGATCGCCACGCTCAAGCGATCGCTCGCGCGTACCGGCGAGATCACCGTCCCCCTCGACATCGACTACCCCGACCTGATGGTTCGCCAGGCCGAGTATCGCTCGAGCTGCGCGACGGTGCTGATGCTCGACTGCTCGCATTCGATGATTCTCTACGGCGAGGATCGCTTCACTCCGGCGAAGAAGGTCGCGCTCGCGCTCACGCACCTCATCCGCACGCAGTTCCCCGGCGACACGATCAAGATCCTGCTCTTCCACGACAGCGCCGAGGAGATCCCGATCGGCGCGCTCGCCGGGGCGCAGGTCGGGCCCTACCACACCAACACTGCCGAGGGTCTCAAGCTCGCTCGCCGCCTGCTGCTCGCGCAGAAGAAGGACATGCGGCAGGTCATCATGATCACCGATGGCAAGCCGAGCGCGCTGACCCTGCCTGACGGCCGGATCTACAAGAACTCGTTCGGGCTCGACGCCGGGGTGATCGCGGAGACGCTCAAGGAAGTCGCCCGTTGCCGCCAGAGCGGGATCGTCATCAACACCTTCATGCTCGCACGCGACCGGGCGCTGGTCGAATTCGTCAAGCGCGTCAGCGAGATCGCCCGTGGCAAGGCCTACTTCACGACGACGATGACGCTCGGGCAGTTCATCCTGATGGATTTCCTCAAGCGGAAGACAAAGCGGGTGTCGTGAGTCGGAGGAGCCCGGTAAATAGTAACAATATGCTCCTATCTACCGGCCGCGCCCGTCGCCTCCCTGCGCTCAGCGGCAGTCCAGCCCGTAGGCCGACGTCGCCCCGGTCACCACCGCCGTAGTGCCGAAGACCGCGAATCCGGATGTCGTGAAGCCCGCCTCGTCGCCCTCCGGCGCCACGTAGTAGCCTTCCACCTTGTGGGTGCCCCGATCGACGAACCCGATCGCCATGTTGTTGGTGAGGATGAATCGCCCGCAGAGCGCGAACGACGAGATGCTCGAGCGCGTCCGCACCTTCCAGAACAGCGCCCCCGTGTGGCGGTTGATCGCGTAGACGTGCCGGTCGTTCGACGCGACGAAGGCCGTGTCGCCGAGCAGCATCGGCGCGTAGTCGGGTCCGAAGTAGATCGCGTCCCCCTGATACTCCCACGCCTTGGTGCTGGCGAACCGGTTCACGGCGAACGCGCTCGAGCCAAGGAAGTCGGAGAGGATGAGCAGGGAATCCTTGACTACGAGGTTGTTCGATGACCCCGTGTTCGGGATGCTCTTCTCGAACTGCATGCGAGGCGCACCGTCGGCGGCGGAAACGCCGACGATGACCGCTGTCTTCGGGTACCCGTTGCTCGCCCGGTTCCGCGCCCCGCCGAAGTACACGGTGTCGCCGGAATGGCCCATCCCGATCACCACCGACGAGTAGCCGGAGTCGGGGATCACCGAGCGTTGCCAGATCGCGCTCCCGTCGGCCTGGCGCGCAGCGGTGACGACGGGCTCGAAAAGCTGCGTGACATACACCGCGTAGTCGTCGGACCCCGCGTCGAGGCTGCGACTCTCCGGGTCTCGTCGAAGTTTGAAACACCGTGCAGCATCGGCCTTCACACGTCGGGGTGGCGTGGCGAAGCCGCGGCGGGAACCTAACGGCGCCTCGGCTGATGAGCGCATTCTCATCGGCGTAATCAATCTCACGCGTCGCGTCATCCCAGCGTCACTCGCCCGGACAGCCGGGGCGCGCACGCAAACCGGTGGTTCGCATGCTGCGCAGAGGCGTTAGATTCCGCCCCGGACCTTCGCCACGCGACTGTGCTCACCTCCTTCGGCATTCTCATCCTGAGCTTCCTGCTCGGGATGCGTCACGCAACCGACGCCGACCACGTCGTCGCGGTGACCACGATCGTCAGCCGGCAACGCTCCCTGCCGCGCGCCGCGTCGATTGGGGCGCTCTGGGGGCTCGGTCACACGGTCACGCTGCTCGCCGTCGGCGGAGCGATGATCGTGCTCGGCGTCGCGATGCCGCCATGGCTTGGCCTGACGCTCGAGCTGGTCGTCGCCCTCATGCTGGTCGTTCTTGGCGTCGCGAGCGTCGTCGGCGGAAAGCGCAGCGACCGCATGATCGAGAGCGGCGCGCGTCCGTTGATCGTCGGCACGATTCACGGCATGGCCGGATCGGCAGCGTTCACCCTGCTCGCACTGCCGCTCATCGCCAGCCCGATGCTCGCTGCCGGGTACCTCATCCTCTTCGGTCTCGGCACGATCGCGGGGATGGTCGTCGTGACGGTGGCCATCGCGTTGCCGTCCGTGTACGCGAGCCACCGCATCGAGTGCGCGCATCGAGTCCTCCGCTACGCGGCCGGCGCTGCCAGCATCGCTTTCGGGCTCTATTTGGCCCACCAGATCGGCTTCGGCAGCGGCCTGTTCACGGGTAATCCGGTGTGGATTCCGCGCTGAACGCGCGGCCGGGAACGGCGCTGCCTAACGCGACGCGCGCGCGAGCGAAAGCGTGCCACGTTCTCGATGCCGAAGTGGTTGGTACATAGGGGGACTTGACAAGAATGCATGTGCATTCGTGACTGTGCACACAGCCTGAAATCGCGCCGATCTCGACATTTATCGCACAGGAAAATCGATCGACTTTCCCCCTGCCCAACTACAGGAGACCCATGCGTGTCCGAATGCTTCTCGTGGCGATGATTGCCACTCCCCTGCTCGCGAGCGTGTCCCAGGCGCAGAGCAAGGCCGAACACGTTAACAAGCGCTTCAAGGTTTGCGAAAAGCTCGCGCCCGCGAAGAACAAGAAGGACAAGGAAGTCAGCGCGAACAGCGCGCGCCGCGAGCCGAAGAAGTGCGTTCCGTCCGATCCGCCGCCGGTGACGCCGCCCTCGGTGGGCATTGCCGAGATTCATGGCATGGCGTTCACTGACGCGAACAACAATGGTCTCTTCGACAGCGGGGATTCCCCGCTGGCCGGCGCGCCGATCCAGCTCCTCGGTGGGGCTGGTGGGTCGACGACCAGTGGTGCAGATGGTATGTACGGCTTCACCGCCGTCCCGGTCGGCAACTACACCGTGTGTGCGGTCGGCGGCCAGGCGCAGAGCGCCCCGTCGAGCGGCCCTGTCTGCCCGACCGGCTCGTCCGGTTATGCGGTAGAGATCCCGGCAGCGCTGCCGAGCATCTGGTACATGGATCTGGATTTCGGTCTGCGGTAAGCAGCCGAAAGCGAAAAACAAGCAATGCGCCTCGGGTGAAACTGCCCGAGGCGCATTGTTTTTTCCGCTGCGCCGCGAGCGTACATTGCGTCGGCACTTGCCGCTGCCCACCACCCCGGATCCGGCCTCACCCATCAGTCGTCCTGCCTCCGCGCGGCCACGCCGCCGTCAGCCAGAGCCTCAGCCGGCCGCGCTCGACCCGCTCGCCCTCAGCGCGTTCGGGCGTCGCCTGCGAGCCTGGTACCGCCGCTCCGCACGCGATCTCCCCTGGAGGCGCACACGCGACGCGTATCGCATCCTCGTGTCCGAGCTGATGCTGCAGCAGACGCAGGTCTCGCGCGTCGTGCCGAAGTATCACGAGTTCCTGAAGACATTTCCCTCGCTTGCGCACGTCGCGCGGGCGACGCCGGATCGCGTCACGGAAGCATGGTCGGGGCTGGGCTACTATGCGCGCGCACGAAACCTCCACCGGCTCGCGGATCAGGTCACCGCTGGCGGCACGCTGCGCCGTGCCGTTCTTCCCGGTGAGCCGCACGAGCTGCGGGCACTGCCGGGCATCGGTGCGTACACCGCCGGCGCGGTCGCATCGTTCGCCTACGGCAAGCGCGCGGCGCTCGTCGACACCAACGTCGCGCGCGTTCTTTCGCGCGTCTTCGCGCCCGCGCTGTCACCGAAACGGGCGCGCGACCTCTCGCAGATCTGGCGAATCGCCGAGCGTTCGCTGCCGAGAACTGGAAGCGCAACCTGGACGCACAACCAGGCGCTGATGGAGCTCGGCGCCCTCGTCTGCACCGCGCGGATCGCGCACTGCCCGCGTTGCCCCGTGCGATCGGTCTGCGCGACCGCACAGGCAGCTGAAGGCAGATCGTCGTAGTTCCGGGTAGTTCCGGCGGCGCATGCTGCGAGCGCCGCTCGCTCGCGCATAGTCGCGGCTCACCCCTCCCGGCCACGGCTCGCCACATCGTCATTGAATCGCGCCGCCGACTCCGCATACCCTCCGTCACACCCGAACGGAGAAGCCCATGCGAATCATCGGCACCGCGGTAGTCGCGATCATTGCGGTTCACGCAGCACACACATTTCAGCGGCACAACCACGCGCTGCGCGAACGACATGCGGCGGCACCGGCGCATCCGGTCGCAATCTGCAGCGGCCCCGCGACCGCGATTGCGATTGGTGTGCTCTGGCCAGCGACCGCCATCGCCCCTATCTCTACCGTGATCGGGCACTGGCACTACACGCTCGACGCGGCCGGATACTAGCACCGGTGCCTAACCGCGATCTGCCTGCCGCGGGCTCGAACCGAAAGGTCGCGTGATGGACCTGGCGTCCCCCCGACTCGACCGCCGCCTCCTCGGCGCGACAATCTACACCGTTGTAGTCGCCACGTTGATCGCGACGCTCATCCTCGTGCACCTCTACCCGCTCCGCGGGCCGAGGGTCGGCTTCGTCGCGGCGCTGCTCTGGCAGGGCGGGATTTACGCGACATGGGGCCTGCTCGTTCCGATCATCGCGCGCCTCGCCGCGCCCGCGGGGCCGTCGGCGACGCGTTTGACGTTGGGCGCGCTGGTCCTCGTCCCGCTCCACGCCGCCGCCAGCGTCGTTCTCGCCTGGCGCATGCGAAGCTGGCCGGCGGCCCCGCGCGGTACGCTGATGAATGCGTTCCATGCGCAGTTCATCGACCGGGCACCGATTGACCTCGTCATCTACCTGGCGATCGTCGGTGCGCTGCTGGCTCGGCGCTACGCCGCCGAAGCCAGGCAGCGCGGCATTGCGGCGGCCGAGGCTGAGGCGCTGCTCGCCCGGGCGCGACTCGAGACTCTGAGCGCGCGGCTGCAGCCGCACTTCCTCTTCAATGCGCTGCAGGCGATCGCGACCCTCATCCGTCGCGATCCGGAGGCCGCGACGAAGATGACCGTCAGGCTCGGCGATCTCCTCCGAGCGTCGCTGCGGTCTACCGGCGAGCAGAAAGTGCCCCTCCGCGACGAGGTCGAGTTGCTTCGGGCGTACCTGGCGGTCGAGGCGGAGCGGTTCTCCGACCGGCTGCGTGTTCGTTACGAGATCGAAGACGCTGCGCTCGACTGCCTCGTACCGGACCTGCTGCTGCAGCCGCTCGTCGAGAACGCTGTTCGTCACGGAATTTCTCCGCGTCCTGAAGGCGGCGCGATAACCGTCGCGGCACTGCGGGTTGGCGACCGGCTCGAGATCTCGGTCGCCGACGACGGGGTCGGGCTCGACCCGGTCACCTCGCCGACGGGTCGGGGGAACGAGACGGATCCCGGCCTCGGCCTCGCTACCACTCGCGAAAGATTGTCCGTGATGTATAGTGGTAGCGCAGCGTTCAACCTCGAGCATGGTCCCGATGGTGGGGTCGTCGCCCGCATCAGCATCCCGGCGCAGGTCGCGCCACCGCCGATGTCGTAGCGTTCCTCTTCACACCCGCCGAGAATGCCTGCTCCGCTTCGTGTTCTGATCGCCGACGACGAGCCGCTCGTGCGCGAAGCACTGCGCGGAGCGCTCGTCTCTGATCCACGCGCCGACGTCGTCGGTGAATGCGGGGATGGTCTCGCCGCCCTCGAAGCCTGCGACGAGCTGCACCCCGATGTCGTGTTCCTCGACGTGCAGATGCCGATCCTCACCGGGATCGAAGTGGCCACGCAGCTCGAGGCAACCGAGCGGCCGGCGATCGTGTTCGTGACGGCATACGACGCGTACGCCGTCCGTGCCTTCGAGCTCGATGCGATCGACTATCTGCTCAAACCTTTCGACGACGACCGCGTCCGCGATTCGCTGCGCCGGGCGGTCGAGCGTCGCGCCACCCAGGCGCGAACGGGCGCGCGCGCCGCTGAACGCACCGTACGCCTCGAGTCCACCCTCGGCGACCTCGCCCGCCACACTCACACGCCGGTGCGCTTCGTCGCGACCATCGCCGAGCGGATGAAGGTGATCGACGCCGCGGCGGTGGACTGGATCGAAGCGGCCGACAACTACGTGCGGCTGCACACGGCCAGCGACTCAGCGCTGATTCGCGAGACGATGAAATCGATCGAGGATCGCCTCGACCCGAACGAGTTCGTGCGCGTCCATCGCTCGATGATCGTCCGGCTGTCGCGCATTCGCGAGCTCGCGCCGATGGACAGCGGGGACTACAAGCTGTTTCTGACGACCGGCGCGACGCTGACGCTGAGCCGCACCTACCGCGATCAGGTCATCTCGAGGCTGAAGGCCGGCTGAGCCAGGGACTTAAGCAACAGCGCGGGGCCGGGGGTTGCCAGGCCCCCCCCCTCCTTGGGGGGGGGCGAAACCGTAAGTTGAGGCCCGCCCGCCCGCGCCCCCCCTACGGCCCAGCCTGTTTTTTGTGTTGTACGCCATCATGAAAGT
>JANMAM010000003.1:0-22484 GCA_031359795.1 Gemmatimonadaceae bacterium | reverse complement strand
CGGCGTCGGAGTCAGCGAGCAGCGGGGCGATGGCGCTCGCGCCGTCGCGCGCATCGAGCCGCACCAGCCCGGCGATCGCCTGCAGCCGCACCGCCGCATCGGGGTCAGCCAGTGCCCCCACGAACAGATCGACGGGTGCGGTCCTGCGGAGTTGCGGCGACTCGGAGATCGCCTTGAGCGCGACCGCCCGGAGCGCGCTGTCGGCCGCCGCCCGCTGCAGCGCCGGCAGCGCCCGCGCGCCGCCGAGCAGCTCGAGCGTGAACAGCGCCGCCGCCCGCGCCTCGATCGGCCGTTTCGTATCCGCGATCTGGCGCTCGAGCCCGCGCAGCGTTGCCGCCTTTGCGCCGCGCCGGAGGATCTCGCGCTGCGCCTCGAGCTGATGGATCCCGTTAGGCGAGCCGAGCGCGGCGAGGAGGCGCGCGTCGCTCAGCCCTGGCGCGTTGAGCGGCTTGCTCGCCGGGCGGCCGGGATAGCCGACCCGCAGGATCGCCCCGACTGTATCCCCCTGGTAGTTGAACAGGCCGCCGACGAGGCTCGCGAGGTACATGTGCGAGCGATCGTCCATCGCCATGTCCACCACTCGCGGCACGGTGACAAAGTCTGCCTGGTCCACCGTGAAGCTCGCGCCTTTCGGCACGAGCTTGTGGCGGAACACCTTGTTCAGCGTCCAGTCGCCGGTGTAGAGCGCGTTGTTCCATTCGTCGGGGAACCCCGGATCCCGCAGCCAGAGTCCGCCCGTCCCGGCGCCGGGCCCGTAGTCGAAGATGGACGGCATGTGCTCATCCGCGAAGTTCCGGAACAGCGCCGGATACCCCATGTCCGCGTTAGGCGCGAGGTAGTGCAGCCGCGTGTCCCACCCGAGCCCGTCGTTCGTGTTGTCGCGCGAGTAGACGCGGCCGAGCGGATCGACGCCGATGTCGTACATGTTGCGGGTGCCGACCGTGTAGGTCTCGAGCCCGGTGCCGTCGGTGCGGACGCGGGCGACGGAGCCGCCGCGGCGGGTGATCGTCCGCCCGTCCTTTCCCTTCGCGTTGAGGAAGCCGTAGTCGCCGACCGCGACGTAGATCCAGCCGTCGATGCCTAACGTGATGTTGTTGGTCGAGTGGTCCGACGATCGAACGTCGAGGCCGAAGCCGAGGTCGCGGACGAGAGTGTCGGCCCGGTCGGCGACGCCGTCGCCGTTGATGTCCCGGAACGCAACCAGCTCGGGCACGGCGAGGACGTAGACCGTGCTCCCCGCGACCGCGATCCCGCGCGGGCTGTCCACCTTCGCGAACACCGAGTAGCGATCGGCGCGCCCGTCGCCGTTGCTGTCGACGAGCCGGATGATCCGTCCGCGTCCCTTCACCGCGCCCTGCGCGAGATTGAGATCGGTGCCCATGTAGACCGAGCCGTCCGGGGCCGGCGCCACGACGGTCGGGTACATCGCCACCGGCGGCCCGGCAAACATCGTCACCGTAAACCCCTCCGGCGCGATGACCTGCGCGAGCACGCTGCTGTCGCGCGCGACGTTACGCACGATCGCCCCCCGCACCGGGAGCACCGGGCCGGTGTCGGCCCTCGGGGCGGGGCCTGGCTTGGCGCCCGGGTCCTGCGCGGTGGCGAGCGTCGTGAGGAAGGGGGCCGCGAGCAGTGACGCGGCGAAAGAAATGCGCAGGTGCAGTCCGTTGCGTGGCATGGGCTTCGTCGAAAGACCGGGGGACGTCGCGGGACGTCGCGGGGCGTCGCGGGGGCGTCGCGGATGGTCGGCGCGTCCACGAAGGTTGCGCGCGAGCGGGCGAGCGGGCAAGCTCAGGGTGCGCATTGTTCGAGCCTCAAGCGCCCCACGATGACACTCTCGACTGGAGAATCAGATGCGGCAAGAGCCGTCGCCCCACCGTCCACCGTCCCGCGCCGCCGCATTCCCGCGCCTCCGCTCGCTCGCTGCCATCGTCGCGCCGCTCGTCATGTCGTCGGCGTGCATCCGCCCGCCGGCAACTGCTGCGGGCACGAGCGTGTACACCGCCCCACCGGCCGCCGACAGCGTCCACCAGATCCGCTACCAGGGCGACTTCCACGCACCGTTAGGCGTGCAGCTCTGGAGCTTCCGTGACGCGGCCAAGGCAGACCCGGCCGCGATGTTGCGAATGGTGCACCGGATGGGCCTCACCCACGTCGAGACCGCGGGCCTCTACGGAATGACCGCGGCACGCCTCGCCACCGAGCTGGCGAACGCGGGGCTACAGGCGACCTCGATGCACGTCGGGTACGACGACCTCAAGAACGATCCCGCGACCGTGATCGCGAACGCAAAGGCACTTGGCGCCAAGCACGTCGGCATCGCCTGGTACCCGCATCAGGGCGCCTTCACCGAAGCCGACGCCCGCCGCGCGATCGCCGACTTCAACCAGTTCGGCCGGACGTTGAAGGACGCGGGCATCTCGTTCTTCTTCCACAATCACGGCTACGAACCCGTCCCCTACCGCGACGGCACACTCTTCGACCTGATCATCCGCGAGACCGACCCGGCGCTCGTCAATTTCGAGATGGACGTGCTCTGGACCTGGCTGCCTAACGTCGATCCGGTCGCGCTGATCCGGAAGTATCCGGGGCGCTTCAAGCTGATGCACATCAAGGACATGAAACCGGGGCTTCCCCGCGGCTCACTGGCCGGCGGGCTGCCCGACAGCCTCAAGGCGCCGATCGGTGAGGGGCAGGTCGACTGGGCCGCGCTGATGGCCGCGGCGGAGAAGGACGGGTTCGAGCATTACTACCTCGAGGACGAGACAACCGACCCGGTGCGGAATGCGCCGAGGAGCATCGCGTACCTCGAGCGGCTGCGGTACCAACGTTAGGTCTCACGCGGGCGCTCATCCGCCAGGCGAGCCAGAGCAGCCAGGTCCACCCGATCCACGAGGCGCGCTCGGCGATCGAGAGATCACGAGCCAGCAGCCAGCCTACCGTGAACCCGGTAGCCGCGAGGGCGACACCCCCCGCCGGCGGCGCCACTCGCCGCCGCTCGGCGACGCGGATTCCCCCGCTCGCACCGCGCGCGAGACGCGCACGGATCGCTGCGTCGAGGCCGGCCGCGTCGAGAGCGCGCCAACCGGGGATCGTCACGATCGACCACGCGGCCGCGGTGCGTGTCCAGCCGTGATTGTTCGAGCTCGCGACCTGCGCGAGCGCGCCAAGCCTCGCGATCGTCTGGATCCTTCCCGCGTCGCGCGCCATCTGATCGATCGCGCGCGGCGCGCCATCCGCGACTTCGATCGCTCGTACCGGCGGCCGCGGGTGCGAGGAGGTGAGGCGGCCGGGAATGGTGAGGATCGCGACGACGCCGGTGTCCACGACCAGCCGAGGATCGCAGTCGCCGGACGGATTGAGGACGGGGCCGATCAGCACCAGGTGCTCCCCCTCGCAACTCACCTCGATTGCGCGCAGCAACATGGTGCCGTTACCCGCGACGGCCGGATTCTCTGGCGCAGCGGCGAGAAATCCGGCAAAGGTCGCATGATCGCTCAGATATGCGGCGTGGAAGCCGGCGTCCCGATGCCATTCGCGACTCGCACGCGCGCCGAAGCTCGAGTTCCCATCATGTGATGCGTTGGTGTGGCTATGGAAGTCGACTGCGAGATCGTCAGGATTGCGCAGCTCGATCGCCGCCATCGGGCGGGCGACGAGCGTCATGACCGTGTACACCGCCGCGATCCCGAGCACCAGCAGTATCGCCGCTCGAAGCTCCGAGACGACTCGCGGCATCACCGATCGCCGCTGGTGCGAGGCCCGGACTACGCGCCAGGCGGCGAAGGCCACCGCGGTGATCACGATCGTCGCGAGGTGCTGGCGCAGAGAAAGCAGCGACATGGCGTCGAGCAGACCGCAGAACGGTGCAAGGACGAGGTACGGCGCTGGCAGGTAAAGCCGCATCTCGACCGGCGGCCCGTTGCCTAACGTTCCGAGCATTGGTTGCGCGAAGAGCCCGGCCGCGAGCAGGGACATGCTGACGACCGATGGGATCGCAATCCTGGCCATCAGCAGCGGAGCAGGTCGCTTCAGCCGCGCAGGGTGAAGCGGCGGCTGCGGTTCCGGGCGCCGAGCAGGCCTGGACGTTTGAATGGAGAGCGGTGCCGTCACGTGTGCAGGGAGTGTGACGGTAGAGCGCGCGAGCAGCGTCCGTTATGACATCGACGCGATTATCCGGTGGCGATCATTGCGCCGGGAGGGGAGAGCTCAGCTCGACCAGGTACGCGCCGCCAGTATCGCGCGCCGCGCCGGTCACCACTGCCGATCCTTTCTTCCGCAGGAGCAGCACACCATCACGCTCGACGCGAAGCTCATCAACGGATTGCGGAACGGTCAGCAGGAAAGTCGGCGCACGCACGTCGCTGACGACAATCGCGTCCTCGCCGACGGCGAACGCGGCGTCGCCTCCTTCAGGCACGAGCGACGCCCGCGACGCGGCAGTGAAGACCACCCGCAACCGGACACCAGGCGGAGGCGCGACGAAGCGTACCGTCAGTCGCGCGTCAGGTACGAGCGCGACGCCGGTTCCCTCCACCGGGGGCGTCACCGCCGCCGGGGGAGTGCGTGGGCCGGATCGATCGATAACCGCTGCGACCGCACGCATCAGCGCGCGATGCACCGGCGTGAACGGAAGTGCTGCCGCCGTCGCGACGACGAGCACCACCGCGGCGGCCGCGATCGGCGCCACAGCCCAGCGCCGGCGCGCGCCGGCGCGCGCGATTGTGTCGGCGACGTCAACGTCAGGCACCTGGTGATCGAGCCGTCGCAGCAGCTCGGCGATATCGCGGTCGTCGTCAGCCATCGCGCTCGCCTCCCGCGCTGTCGGATCGACCCGCTGCCAGGAACGCGGCGCGAAATGCAGCCGTCGCCCGAGCGAGCATCACGCCCACGCTCGTCTCCCGCACGCCGACGGCCTGCGCGACCTCGCGATAGCTGTATCCTTCGTGGCGCAGCAGCAGGATCTGTCGGTCACGGTCGGGCAACGCATCGAGCGTGGCTCGTACCAGCGCGCGCTCGGACTCAGCCGCGAATTCCTCGTCCGGTGGAACGGGTGCCGCGCCGCTCGGCGCTTCGTCGGGGTGAAGTGCGAGGATGCGTTTTCTCCGCCCGGCGCGCCTGCGCTCGTCCCGAACAAGGTTCGACGCGACGGCCGCGAGCCATCCCCGTGGATCGGCCGGCATTTCGCCCCGTTGATAAAGCCGCACGAAAGCCTCCTGGGCCAGATCAGCCGCCAGCTCCGGATCACCGGAGTACCTGTCGAGGAAGCGGAAGAGCGAGGCAAATTGTTGGTCGAAGAGCCGCCGGAACTCGGCTTCGAATAAGGTTCGCGTCGGCATCCCAGGCTATGGAGCGCGCGAACCCAACGTATTGTGACGTCGCGTCAGAACCGCCACGCGACTCCGAACACGAGTGACAGCGGCAGCATCGGGAGCGATCGCGGCGGCGCGCTCTCGCCGATCGCGTAGCCGGTGACGTTCCGGCGACTGAGCACGTTGTTGACGCTGGCGAACGTGGTGATGCCGCCGTTGAAGACCGGGATGGTGTGTCGCACGCCAGCGTCGAGCCGGAGATACATCGGCAGACGCTCGCTGTTCAGCGGCCCGGCCGCGCTGTTCGGGGTCCCGGCGATCTCGCGCGCTCCGGTGACCGGATCGCGCGTGTCCCAATCCACCGCGTCGCTGACCGCGGTGGTCACCCGTTGCGACGTAACTCCCAACATCGTACGCAGCTGCGTGCGTTTGCCCGGGCGGTAGCTCGCGGCGATCGTCGCCGCGTGCATCGGTGCGAAGCCGACCTCATACGCTCCGCCCGCTGGCGCACGATCGACCACGGCGAGACCGTAGCTTCCGACGAGGTCCGTGCGGTGCCCCGTCCACTGGAGCGATGCCGCGGCGCCATTCGCCCGGCCCCGCCCGCGCACGAACGTCGTCGTGGCGAACGGCGCCGCGGTCACCGGCGCGACAAGCGCGAGGCCGCTCATGGCGCGGGCATAGAGATCGAGGCGGAAGCGCGCGTGCTCGCCGACCATTGCGGCCAACCCAGCGCTGATTTCGTCTGATCGCGCTACCGGAACTCCCCCCGATCCGGCCGCGATCAGGAGGTCGGGACCGAGTATCGTCCCGAGGAGAGATTCCTCGTTGCGCAGCGATTGACTGTATTGATGCATCCGCGCGTACCCCCCGGAGAGTGCGACGCGGGGCGTGAGATCGAGGACGACGGCCAGACGCGGCTCGAATCGCGGCTGGAGCGCGGTCACCGACGATTCGCGCAGCCCGGCGGTTATCGTCCACCGCGTCGCGGCACGCCACGTCTGCTCGACGAAGAGCGAGGCGACGGTCGGCGAAGCGGCGAGCATGAACGATCCCGCGTCCTCGGAACCGCGCCGGGTCTGGACGTCATAACGCGTGCGCGGGCGCTGCACCTCGATACCCCCGGTGAGGACGCCGCTCCCGCGCCGGAGCGAAAGCACCGCCCGGCCACCAGTCTCGACCAGGGAGTTGCCTAACGTCAGCAGGCTGCTGTCGGGCGCCCAGACACCGGCCGCGTCGAACCTTGCTCGCCACACCCGAAGCGAAAGCGTACCGGCATCGCCGAGCGGCCGATCGACAGCGAGCGCACTCGTGGTCGTCGTCCATTCGAAGGTGTTTCGAAGGTCGCCGCGCCCGGAGGGAAATCCGAGTCCATTGTCGGCGGTGAACGCCGACAGCGCAATCGCGGTCGCGCCGAGGTGCAGCTCGAGCTTGCCGAATCCATCGAGCCAGCTCCCCGGCATCTCGAGCTCCGCGACATCGCCGCGGCGCACTCCGCTGTAGCTGCGACGGCCGGCGATGAGGAGCGACGCCGTTCCGGGAACGATCGCGACCGCGGCCGCGCCGTGAAGTGCCGTCGGGCCGAACCCCCCGGCGGCGAACTGCCCGTCGGTCGCATCAGGAGTGCGCACCTCGATGACGCTTGCCAGCCGCCCACCGTAGCGCGCCGCCGGTGCCGCGCCATGGACGACCATCTCGTCGACGATGTCAGGACTGAACGCGCTGAGCAGGCGCCCGGAATGCACCGGACTGTAGACTGGGGCCCCGTCGAGCAGAAAAAGGTTTTGATCCGCGGAGCCGCCGCGCACGTGTACCGCTGTCGGCGACTCGATGGTCATCTGCGCTGTCGGCGCCACCGCCAGCGCGCGGAACACATCCGGCTCGTCGACCGCCGGCGACTCGCGCAGCTCGGCGCCGGTCGCGCGCCACCTCCCCCCGGCGTTGCGTGCTCGCGCACTTTCCTCCGGCGTTCGTCCTCGCACAGCCACGATCGGCAACGTCGTCGGCTCGCGGATCAACACGACGTCGAGCCGCAGCCGCCCGTCGCCGCTCAGCAGCACCTCGAGCGCGAGCGGCTGAAAGCCATGCGCCGAGAAGCGCAGTTGGCGGGGTCCGCTCGGGAGCTCGCCAAGCTCGTATTCGCCGGCTGCGTTCGACTCCGCGCGCCGTGTGCCGTCGACCCAGACGACACTCGCGCCGGCGATCGGCGCACCGGTCGCGTCAGAGCGCACGACCCCATGAACCGAGGCCGGTCCCGGCGCGGTCGCACGCAGCTGGAGCGCCAGGATGAAGAATGCGGCGTGGAGCAGGAAGCCTCCCGGTCAGTCGGAGCGCTGAATGTCGATGGCGTGGCGGCGCGAGCGGCAGGTCTTGTCACACCTGCTGGGGTTCACGCGTTCCCATTCGAGAGCACCTACTCGATGGTAACGAGGAATCCATGACCACGCGAACACGTTGGCTTTCCGCGGCCGGCGCCACCTGCCTCCTGCTTTGCACACCAGCCGCGCATGCGCAGACTGGCCAGCAAGTTCCGGCCCGCGCCTCACGCGAGGTGGACAAGGACACGCTTCCGCCGGATTCCAGCCGCAAGAAAGGCGGCTCGCGAAAGCCCAGAATTTCGGGCTATGTACAGGTGTTCTACAAGGGGCGGCGCGACGCAGACGGCGATCACATCACCGAGCCCGGCGTCTTCCGCGACCAGCGCGTCCGGATCGAGGTACGCGGCAACGTCAACGCTCACGTCGGCTACGACGTCGAGATCGACCCCCGCTCGCCGGAGATCACCGGCGTGCTCCGTGACGGGTTCATCACCCTCGACTACCTGCGCCACCACGAGATCCGCGTCGGCCAGCAGAAGACAATCTTCGGCTGGGAGAATGGCGTTTCGTCAACGAGCCTCTACGTGGTGAACCGGGCCGAGATCTCCGACAACATATCCCGTGGCGTCACCCTGCGCGACATCGGCATCGGCGTGATGGGTTGGCTACCGTTAGGCAGGCGCTGGCGACTCGAGGACGGCGTCACCATCGTGAACGGATCGGGAATGAACGTGCAGGCCGACAGCACGCCGCGAAAGAACGTCTGGGGACGCGTCGGCGTGCGCTATCGCGGTGCCGACAGGCGCCTCACGATGCGCATCGGTGTTTCGGCCGCGACCGGCGACCAGCAGGAGCCCATCGATTCGGGGCCGCCCGTTGTGCCGCCCTACACCTCCTCGTTCACGCGCTACGGTACCGATGTCGAGGTCGACCACCCACTCGGCTTTCTTGTCGCGGAGTACGCGAGCACGAACGACAAGGCGCCGAAGAGCCTCGGCGATGTCGCAGGCGGCGCCGAGGGGTATTACCTGCTCGTCGCCGGCAAGACACGATGGAACAGCGGACCGATCGCGCGCTGGGACGTCTTCGATGAGTTTCGCCGGCTGACGCTTGGCGCGTACGTCGGCCCTCCGAGCGGGGACGTCAGCCTCCTGCTCAACTACGAAATCTTCCGCGACGACGTCGGCAAGCACGATGACCGCTATTACGCCCGCCTCCAGGTTCGGTTCTGAGGGAATGCGTTTCGAGCACAAGTACGTCGTGCCGGAGCCACTGCTCCCCGCACTGCGCCGCATCCTCGAACCGTTCGCGCGACCCGACCGTCATGCGGCGCCGGGAGGCGAGAACGGATGGCGCCAGTACGTCGTGCGCAGCATCTACTTCGATACGCCGGGCCTGATGCACTATTTCGAGACGGAGAATGGTGTCGATCCCCGCGAGAAGCCGCGCATCCGCGCGTACGGTGAGCGCCGCGCTGGTGCGACGGTTTATCTCGAGGTGAAGCGGCGGCGCGGCCCGGTCACCGCGAAGCAGCGCGCACCCGTCGCGCTCGAGTCACTCGAGGCCGTGCTCGCCGGCCGCGGAATCGGCATGGATTCGCGCGCTGGTGCCGACGAGCGATCGAGCGCCACCAGCTTCATCTTTCATCTCCGTCGCGATGCGCTGCGTCCGACAATCCTCGTGGTGTACGACCGCGAGCCGTATGTCGGCGTCTTCGAACCGTCGCTCCGCGTGACCTTCGACCGGCGGTTGCGCAGCGTTGCGTGGCCGCGCGCCAACGGCCTCTTCGAGCAACGCGGTGCACGCGCTTCGCTCGCCGGTTCGTTCGTCCTCGAAGTGAAGCACGACGCGGCATTCGGGTTCCCGGTCTGGCTCCGCCCGTTCATCGCCGAGCACGGACTCGTGCGTCAGGCGCTGTCGAAGTACTGGGTTTGCGGCGCCGACCAGCACCTTCCCGACGCGCCGATCGCGCTGCGCCGCAGCGCGGGGGGCATCTGATGTTCGACGTTGCCACGGTTGCATTCGCGCCGCTCCGTGTAGTACTCGCCAATCTCGGAACGGCGCTCGTCTGTGGGCTGGCGCTCGCGTTGCTCTATCGCCGCACGTACCGCGGCTCCAGCTACCTCGTCACTTTCGACCGCTCACTCGTCACGCTGACGCTGATCACCGCCATCGTGATCATGGTCGTCGGCGACAACCTGGCGCGCGCGTTCGGACTCGTCGGCGCGATGTCGATCGTCCGGTTCCGGACGGCGTTGAAGGATCCGCAGGATCTCGTCTTCATCTTCTTCTCGCTCGCAGTCGGGCTGGCGTCGGGCGTCGGATTGCACGCACTCGCACTCAGCGGGACACTCGTCGTCGGGCTGGTCATCCTCATCCTCGTTCGCACCGGATTCGGAGTTCTGGAGCGGCGCGAGTTCGTCCTCCAGCTGTCGATGGTGGGGGACGACCCGCACGATCCCGTCGCGGCGTATGGCGCGCTGCTGGGTGAATACACGCGCGCTCACCGGTTGCTCGGTGCACGAGCCACCACCGCCGATACGCTCGACCTGACGTTCTACATAACGCTCGCCGACCACGCGCGAGCCGCGGAGCTGACGCGCGCCCTCGCCGCGCTGCCATCCGTAGGGAGCGTCAACCTCTTCTACGACGAGCCGTCGGCGTGAGCGAGTGTTCGGCCCTGCTCGCGCTCGCCTGCGCGTTAGGCGCAGCGTGTGCCAATGCCGGCGACGCGGTGCCCGTCGATCCGCCACGCGTCGCGCAGCCGCCTGACCGAATCGTCATCGAGCAGTTTGGCGCGGCCATCTACGCCGCATCGGGAGTGACGCAGCTGGGCGACGGCCGCGTGCTCGTGGCCGAGGACACGAAGCGGCACCCGCTCGTCGTGCTCGATCTCTTCGGTCGAGGCACCGCGAAAGAGCTCACCCCTGGGGAGCTCGCGCGCGCCACGGGACGGAAGTGGCTCAGCGATCTCGAGGGCATCACCAGCGACGACCGTGGCCGCGTCTACGCTGTCACATCGCATTCGCTCACCTCGAATGGAGCCGAGCGTGAGGAGCGCGAGCTGCTCGTTCGCTTCGAGATCGACGCGGACACCGTCGCCAACGCACGCGTCGGAACAGGATTGAAGGACGCAATCGGTGCGCTCGATCCGATCCTCGCCAGGGGAAACGACAAGCGCCCGAAGCGAAGGGGCGAGGGCCTCAACATCGAAGGAATTGCCTGGGGACCGAGCGATGAGCGCCTCATGCTCGGGCTGCGCAGCCCGCTCATTGGCAACTCGGCCGTCGCGATATCACTCGACAACATCACCGATGTGTTCGAGCACGCCGCTGTTCCGCGTCTGAGCGGTCCGTTCCTGCTCGCGCTCGATGGCCAGGGGATCCGCGATCTCGCGTGGGATGCGACACTCGGCGGCTACCTCGTCGTCGCCGGCGCGGCGCAGCGAAGCAGCCGTGGCGAAGCCGCGCTCTGGTTCTGGCGAGGGCCCAAGTCGGTGCCGATTCGCCTCGATGCGCCAGCGATCGCCGACCTCAAGCCGGAAGGCATTGCCCTCGTCCGGGTGGGGGGCCACCGCGCGGTGCTGCTCGTGTGCGACGATGGCAGCCCCCCGAAAAAGTACTCCGACAACGGAACGGGGGCAGACGATGGAACGCCGAGCCGGTACATCGTGATTCCCTATGACACGCTGATCGCCCGCAACGCCGCCCGGCTCGCGAGCGCGGCGAGCAGCAAGCCGCACTGAGCTGGGCCGCTACGGTCGAGCGTTAGGCTGCCGGTCGAGCTCGCGCAGGACTTCGCCGAGCTTTCGCATCTCCTCTCCGTATGTCGTCCAGTCGTCCGCACGCTGCGCCGCACGCGCACGATCGTAATGCTCTCGCGCGCGCACGCTCAGTGACGCGGCCGTGCCGGTCGGTGCCGTCGCCGTCGCTGTCACCGGAGCTGTCGCCTCACCAGCCGCGGCACCTGACGCGACGCTCGTCGGCTGCCCGTACAACCCAGCGAGCGCCGCGTCGAGCGATTCTCCCATCGAGACCCGTCCTTCTTGCGCCGCGACCACTCGCTTGAGCTCGGGGATCCGTCCCCCCTGCGCCCGCAGGTAAAGCGGTTGCACGTAGACGAGCGTCCCCTCGACCGGGAGCACCAGCAGTTCGCCGCGCAGCACCTCGGACCCACGCTGATCCCAGAGCGTGATCTGCCGCGCGACTTCGGTGTCCTGGTTGATCCGGTTGACGATCTGATTCGGCCCGAACACCAGTCGTTGGCGCGGGAAGCGATAGACGGCGAGCTTCCCGTAATTCGCGCCATCGTTGCGCGCGACCATCCATGCCGAAAGGTTGTCCTTCTGGCGCGGAGTGAAGGGGCGCATGAGGATGAACTCGGGCTCGCTCTCCCCCGGAAGCCGCATCACCATGTGGCGCATGAACGCTTCGCCAGCAGCGCCACGCTCGGCGCCGATCGGGCCGGTCGTCCCCGCTCCGCCCGGGATCTGCCACTCGTCTTCACGGTGGTAGAAGGTTTCCGGGTTGACCATGTGGTACGTGGCGTAGAGCATCGTCTGCACCCGGAACAGATCCTCAGGGTACCGGACGTGCGCGCGGAGGTCGGCCGGCATCGAGTCGAGCGGATGCAGCATCCCCGGATACATCTTTTGAATCGTGCGGATGATCGGGTCCTTGTCATCGGACCGATAGGCGCGGACGCTGCCGTCATAGGCGTCGATGACGACCTTGACGCTGTTCCGCATGTAGTTCACGCCCCCGGCTACGCCGCGCGCATACGGATAGTGATCGGTCGCGGTGTACGCATCGAGCATCCACGTCAGGCGGCCCGCGGCCGTTATGACGAGGTACGGGTCGCGATCGAACAGCACGAAGGGCAGCGCGCGCCGGGCGCGCTCGCGGATGTCCCGGTAGTAGAGGATGCGCGTCCGGTCGGTGAGGTCGCTCGAGAGCAGAATGTTGAGCGATCCGAAGCGCACGGCGAAGAGCAGGCGGCGGAAGAACGAGCGCACCGCGACGCCGCCGGTTCCGTCGTACTGCGAGTACACCGCCTGATCGCCCTCACCCGCGGGGAAGTCGAACTCCCGCTGCCGGCTCGGCGCGAGAACGAAGTCGTTGGAGAGCTCGCCGTAGTAGATCTCCGGACGCGTGACCTTGATGTCGACGCTCGACGCAGGCGGGAGGTCCTTGATGAAGAGGACCGGCAGCCCCTCGGCGGTGACCGCATTCGATGGCCCGAGCGTCAGCCCCATGCCGTGCGTGTAGGTGAGGTGCTCGTTGATGAAGCCCCGCGTCGGCAATGATTTCGTATCGAGCTCGCGCGGTGCGAGCAGCACCTGTCGCAGCTGGCCGTTGATCTGATAGCGATCGTCGTCGACGGAGACGAAGTCGTAGTACGTGCGAATCGACTGGAGCTGGCCGAAGGTCTGCAGCAGTGGCTCGCGATCCCAGAGCCGGACGTTGTCGATGGTCGCGCGATTTCTCGCGATCAGTTCGGCCGTCAGCGGCGTCGCCGTCCCGAGCTCGCGCGGTTCGATGCCCTCGATGCCCCATGCCTGACGCGTCGCGCGGATGTGAGCGTCGATCTGCGGCGTCTCGCGCGCCAGCTCGTTAGGCTGCACGGCGAGTCGCTGCACGAGCGCCGGAACGAGTGCGGACAGGATCGTGATCACCGCGTATGCCGCGACGACGCGCACCGCCATCGCGACGAGCCGTCCGCGCGTCGCACCCCAGATGATCAGCAGCGCACCGACCAGCGCGGCGACGCTGAGGACGTGCAGCGATGGAATGCGCACGTGCAGGTCCACGTACCGCGCGCCAGTCAGCGGGAGATGCTCGCCGAACAGCAGTCCCGGTATCCGGACGAAGTGGACACGAATCGCCGTGACCAGCAGGAACAGCGCAGCGAGCACCGCGAATTGCGTCTCGCCGCGACGGCTCAGCAGCGGTCGCCATCCACGCGGTCCACTCTCCACACGCGCCAGGTGAAACGGAACCGCGGCGAGGGTGGCAAGAACGATGAGCCAGAGCGCGGCACCGGTCGCGAGCTCGAGGACCGGCAAGGTGAAGACGTAATATCCGACATCCCGTCCGAAGACCGGATCGGTCGAGCCAAAGGGCGTGCGATACCAGAACTGCAGGATCGTCCGCCACTGCGCGGCGATCGCAAGCGCGAACAGCAGCGAGACCAGCGCCGTCGCCAGGAGCACGACGAAACGGATCGTCGCATCGATGGTGGTTTGCGAGATGGCGGCGAGCTCGGCCCGCGCGTAGAGATCCCTGAAGCGGGACGCGATCCCATCGCGACCCGGGCCGGCCAGCGCGAAGCGTGTGCTGGCGTACAACACCGCAAACGCGATCAGCCCCGCGGGAATTCCGAGCCCCCACTGAGCGACGATCTTGGTGAAGAACACCCGCTCGAAACCGATCTCCCGATACCAGAGCCAATCGGCGAGTCGCGTGGCGACCGCGGGGACGAACACCAGCACCGCAAAGGCGGCGAGCAGCACGAACACCAGACGGCGTCCGCGCCGCACCCTCACCTCACCAGGAATCCTCGGCGGTAGTGGCCGGATCCCGGCGTTCCGGATGCTCCGGATGATGGGATCGTCGTCATCGGGAGGGCGACGTTCGCTCATGAGTTTCCAGGCTGGTGGCGGAATCGGGTGCGCATACGAGGAATCTGCACGTCAGCGCTCGTTGGGGCGAGGAGGTGGGCCTTCGTTTCTCGCTCCTCGCGCGCCGTTCACCCTGCTCGCCCTCCCACTTGCGCACGAGCCAGGATTCGCCGAGATCTATGATGTCACGCGTCAACACTTTCAACGGCGGGGACACCATGACGCGAAGCTTCGGCGAACAGTTCCGGCGTCACGTCATCGCGGGGATCCTGGTCGCACCGCTCGTGGCGTGCGGGTCGGGAGGCGGGAAGCGGACGCCCCCCGAGCCGGCTCCAGTGGCCGCCACACCGGTTCGCGACCGCGGCGCCAAGTCCATCGAACAGATGCTCACCGGCCGTTTCGCCGGCGTGACAGTCGAGCGGACGAACGCGGGCGGGCTCAGGATCCGAATCCGCGGCGGCAACAACTCGTTCTACAACGGCGAGGAACCGCTCTACCTGATCGATGACGTTCCCGTCCCGCAGGGCTCGGGCGGAATCATGTTCGTGAACCCCTATGACATCGCAAAGATCGAAGTCCTGAAAAACCCCGCCGACGTCGCCATCTACGGAATGCGCGGCGCGAACGGCGTCATCAAGATCACGACGAAGCTGCGAGGGCGAACATAGGGTACTGCGTGCACCACAGGGCGAGAAAACAGAAAAGCCTCCCGCTTCATGCAGCGGGAGGCTCTTTTTATTTATTAGCATGTTGTTACTAACAAGCCCGCAGGGTTTTGCTCTTCCTTATCTCCCGCCCGCACCCTCCGGTGCGCCACCCTCCTCCCGTTCCTCGATGCGCGGCTTCGAGATCCGCGGCTGCTGGCCAAAGTTCCAGCTGAAGCTGAGGAACGCCGCGCGCCCACCGAACCGCCGCTGCGTCGTCTGGTAGTAGCGGCCGTCGTCCGTCGTCATGCCGAACGCCATCGTGTTGAACGGATCCTGGACGCGGAACGTCACGCTCGCCTTGTCGCCCATCACCTTCTGGCGCAGCGCGAGGTTGACCATCGACATCGACCACATCCGGCCGAACTTTACGTCCATCGGTGCGCGGTACATGCCGAACGCCTGCGCGTCGAGCGTTGGCGAGAGCTTTACGTTCAGGTTCGCGCGCGCCGTCCAGCCGAACGACTTGCGCGACGCATCATTGGTCAGCTTGCTCGCGTCGGTCACCTGCTGGAACGCGCTGAAGCCACCAAACCCGCTGATCGGGCCAAAGCGCAGCGAGCTGTTCACGTCCGCGCCGTACTGGTCGCTCGTCGCGACGTTCGCGAAGCTCGTGGTTGCGGCCCCCGCGTCGTTGATCGTGCGGATGAAGCGGATCGTGTTGACCGTGTGGCGGGCGAAGGGCGTCACCTGCAGCGTGCCATGGCTGAACGCCTGCTGGAGCCCGAGCTCGTAAGCGTTCGTGTACTCGGGACGGAGGGCGGGGTTGCCGGCGAACCGGTTGAGCGCGTCCTCGCGGAAGCCGAATGGGTTGAGCTGGCGCATGTCGGGGCGCGTCACGCGCTTCGAGTAGCTCAGCTTGAGCTGGCTCGTCGGCGTCGCGTTGTACGCCGCGATCGCGCTCGGGTACAGGCTCGTGTAACCGTTGTCGAAGTGCTCGTTCGTTTTTGTCAGGTCGAAGCCGGTGGACACCTTCTCGGCCCGCAACCCCGCCTGGAGGTCGAAGATGCCTAACGTCCGGCTGAGCACACCATAGGCGGCGTGCACCTGCTCGTCGTAGAGGAAGGAATTGCTTTGCGTCGGGTCGCCGGCGTAGCTGCTCCCGCCGTCGGTGGACAGCGCCGCCGAGAAATCATTGTCGATCTGGCGGAGCGTTCCCTTGTAGCCCGTCTCGAGCTTGGTGCTTCCGAGGGTGCGGGTGAAGTCGGACTGCAGCGTCCACTGCGTCGCGCGCTCCTTCGTCAGGTTCGTCTCCAGCGCGGGAAGCCCGACGCTCGAACCGCTCGTGGTCGACAGCGACTGGTCGGTGAGCAGCACGTGATCGGTGTCCTGGCCGCGGTTCACGCGGAAGTCCGTCGAGAGCCCGTCACCCGGCTGGGCGCCCGTGTGCTTGTAGCCTAACGCCAGGTCGATCGACAGCTCGTCGCCGGTCATGAGCTTGGAGCGGAGGTAGCTGGACGTCAATCCCAGGTTGGCGTCGAGCGCGCGGTAGAAGTTGTCGTTGGTGCGAGTCGGGTTCCGGTCGCTGACGATCAGGTTCGAGGAGAAAGCATCCTTCGCGCCCAGCTTGTAGTCGGCGCTCGCGTTCAGGCTGTTCGAGAACCCCTTGCTCTTCCCGGCGACGTCGGCATCGAGGTAGGGCGTCAGTCCGCTCTGCAGCCCGGCGCGATCGATGAATCCCGTGATCTCGCGCGACTCGCGCATGAAGCCATAGTTCGCGAACAGCGTCAGCGCGCCACGCTGGTAGCCGAGGTTGCCCGACGCGTTCATCTGTCCGGTGCTGGCTCCCCCGACGGTGACGTCGCCGCTCGTCCCCAGGTCGGTGTTCTCCTTGAGCACGATGTTGAGGATTCCGGCCATCCCTTCCGGGTCATTCTTCGCCGACGGATTCGATACGACCTCGATCCGCGAGACCAGGTTCGACGGCAGCTGCGCGAGGAAGTTGCCTAACGCCTCACCGCGCATCGGCGACAGGCGGCCATTGATCTGGACGACGACGTTCTCGTTGCCGCGGAGGCTCACCTTGTTGTCGCCATCCACCTCGACGGATGGCACGGTGCGCAACACGTCCACCGCGCTGCCACCGGTGGCGGCCGGCGTATCCTTGACGTTGTAGCTCGTCCGGTCAGGCGAGATCGCGACATCGGTCTGCGCGGCGGTGACCGTGACGTCGGAGAGGACCGTCGCGACCGGCGCGAGCGCAATCGTGCCGAGGTCGACCGCGCTGTTCGCTGCGGTCACGACGACGTCGTTCCTGTCCACCGGCGCGAAGCCCATGACGCGGATGCGGACGAGGTAGCGGCCAGCTGGGAGTCCGTCGACGCGGAAGACGCCATCGTCACCGGCGAACGCGCCGCCGACGAGTGCGGAATCGGTCGCGCTGCGAACGGCAGCCGACGCGCCCGGGATCGGCTGCGCCGTGCCGGCCCGCGTCACGAGGCCGCTGATGCGGCCGACGTTGGCGGGGCGAGCGCCCGGAGCGCCCGGGCCCCCCGCTGGTGCGTCCTGCGCGCCCGCGGTCACCGACATGATTGCGGCCAGGCTCATGGCCAGCATCGCACGCTTGTAACTCATGGTATCTCTCCTCGAGGTGTGTCTCACATCGCGGCTTTCTTGTTTCAGGTTGCCGCGTGTCTGTATCGAGGATACGGGAGGCCTACCCCGCCTTGGGGGTGGAATGCCACGAGTTGCACGGCGGTGACACGAGTAGCTCAGGGTTTGACACGAGTGTCGCCCCGGCAGCTACTCCGGGACGCCGAGCCAGCGCTCCAGGGCGTCGTGCCGCGACCGGCTGACGGGAAGGCGCACGCCGCCGCGCAGCTGGACCTGATAGTCCCCGCCCGGACTCTTGTGCAGCAGCTCGACCAGGTCGAGGCGCACGATCACCGAACGGTGGACGCGCATGAACTGCCTCGGGTCGAGGCGCTCTTCGAGCGTCTGCATCCGCTCGCGGATGATGTGCCGCTTGTCGCCGACGTACAGTTCCGCATACGACCCGCTCGCGGCGATGTAATCGATCTCGGCCACCGGGACCGCGCGCACCTTTCCGTGCGTTTCGACCGCGATCCGCTCGAGATACTGACCGCCCGTGGAGACCGTCGCGCGCAGACTCGCCGCCGCCGAGCCGAGGGCTGGCGCCGGCGCACCGCCCTGCCCGAGCGCGCCTAACGCGGCGAGCAGTTGCTCGCGGCGTGCCTCGATGTCACTCAGCGCGAGCTGCCGCCGCGCGCGAGCGAACGCCTGCTCGAAGCGCTCGTCCCCGAACGGCTTCACCAGGTAGTCGATCGCCGCGACGTCGAACGCCTCGAGCGCGTACTGGTCGAACGCGGTCACGAAGATCGTCACCGGCATTGCCTCCACCCCGATCTCGCGGACCACGTCGAAACCGGTCATCACCGGCATCTGCACGTCGAGGAACACCAGATCCGGCGCCAGCAGCCGGATCGCCTCGACGGCGAGCGCGCCGTTGCGCGCCTGGCCGATAATCTCGACACCCGGCTCGCGCTTCAGCAGGTCCTCGAGGCGCACGCGCGCAAGTCGTTCATCGTCCACGATCAGGACGCGGAGCGTCGCTCCGCCGTCAGGCACCCGTCGCTCCCGCCTCTGCCTGCCTGACGATGGCGCGGGTATGCAGTGGAATCCTCACCTCGGCAACCGTCCCGCCGTCAGGCGCCGGCCCGACCGTGAAGCGCTGCGCACCACCGTAGAGGTGCTCGAGCCGGTCGGCGGTATTCCGCAATCCGACGCCGCTCGCACCACTCGCTCCGTTGGCCGGACGAGTCCATGGCGCCATGCCGGGACCATCGTCGCGCACTCGCAGCACGAGCGTGTGGCCATCAAGCAGCGCCTCGACCGCCACATGGCCGCCCTCCTCGCGCTGCTCCACGCCGTGCTTGATCGCGTTCTCGACGAGCGGCTGCAGGATCATGTTCGGAACGAGCGCATCGAGCGCGCGCGGCTCCGCCCTCGTCTCGACGGTGAGCTGGTCCTCGAAGCGCACCCGCATGATGTCGACATAACGCTCGAGCAGGTCGAGCTCCTGCCTGAGCGGGACTTCGGGCGCGGACGCCGTGTCCATGCTATGGCGCAGCAGGTCGCTGAGCTGCCCGATCATCCGCCGCACCCCGCGCGGATCGCGCTCGACCAGCGCCGACACCGCATTCAATGTATTGAAGAGAAAGTGCGGATCGAGCTGGCGCCTCAGCGCATCGAGCCGCGCCTCGGCGAGCTGGCCCCCAAGCTGCGCCGAGTCGGCGCGCGCGCGCGCCGACTCCGCCATCAGGTGTGCCTCACGCTCGCGCGACTCGCGCCGTCGCGACCGGTCGCGGAGCACCCACCCACGCGCCGACGCGGCGAAGAGCGTGGCGAAGAGGACGACGTAGTCATCGAGCCAGGTCAGGTTGCCAGGCCCGGGGCGAAAGCGCCGCTGTCTCTGGAATTCCTGGGTATCGCGCACGATCGCTGCTGGCGTGAAGGTATCCCAGAGCGCGTCGCTCACCAGGTCCAGCCCGAACGCGACGACCGCTCCGCCGAGGAGGACCAGCCACCAGTGACGGCGCCAGAAGCGGCGATCGAGCGTGACACGTCGCCCGAACTGCAATACGAGCGCCGTCACGATGGCCCAGACCACCGGATTGATGATCAGCCGCGGAATGAGCCCGGGGAACCGGGGCCGCGACCCATGCGAATCGAGGGTCGCCGTCGCGACGGTGAGCGTCCCGAAGAAGGTCCAGAAGGCCGCGATGACGAGCAGCTCGACCGGCCGCAGCGGAGCGGCGTCGGGGCGTGCGTCAGGCGGGGCGTCGGGTTCGGTCGTCAGCTCGCTGGCGGGTGGCATCGGAGGAACGATACCCGGCACGCGCGCATCGCGCGAACGGAGTGCGACGAAACGCGGCGTGGGCGACGCGAGTGGCACGTCGGCGCCATGAACTGCGGAACTGCTAATACCTACGATCCGAGTACTTCGTGGAGTTGTAGTTCAACTGTTGAACAGCAATCACACGGAATTCACGGATGCATCCGATTACAGCCCTGACCGGTACCCCCGCGCTCGAGTTGCGCATCCGCCCAATCCGTGAAATCGGATGCATTGTAGTTCGAACTGTTGAACAGCAACTACACGGGTTGATCCGATACATCCCTGACCGGTACCGCGAGTTCGAGTTTGAGTATCCGTGCAATCCGTAAAATCGGATGCATTGTAGGTCAAGGACGGATTGTAGTTCACGCATGAATTGTAGTTCACCTGCGGTCAATCGGTCCCACTCGCCGCACCCCCGCGCCCAACAAATGCACCATGGCACAGGGAGAGCTCATTCATGAACGGCTCACGCACTCGGTGATCGGCGCTTTTTTCGAGGTCTACAACGTCCTCGGCTTCGGGTTTCTCGAGCAGATCTATCTGGACGCGCTGGCGATCGAGCTACGGGATCGAGGGCATGTCGTTGATCGCGAGGTGAGCGTGCGGGTACGCTACAAGGGTGCAAACATCGGTTGGCAGCGCGTCGACATTATCGTCGACAACACGCTCGTGGTGGAGGTGAAGTCCACCACTGAGCTGCATTCGAGCGCGCGCCGGCAGTTGCGCAACTACCTGTGCGCGACGCGGCTCAAGCTCGGGCTGCTGCTGCACTTCGGGCCTACGGCGAGATTCTATCGGCTCGTCGGGGGAGCGGCCGCGAGCATGGTATGAGCGCATTGCCGTGTCCTGGTCGGGGATGAGCTGGCGCAGCGCGCGACGATCGACATGACCGGCGACGTGCCTCCGACTCGGCGATCGGGTGCCTCACTCCGATCAGGACACCACGCCTCCCCCTGCGCATCAGCCACCTTGCCGGGTCTGGCGCGGATCACGATCCTGTCGTTCGCCACGCGCTTCATGTCGTTCGCCTCGCCTTCTATTGCATGGTGCGTGCGCCTGACTTAGTGGTATCCTGTCGGCTGCGACAGCGTCGTCGCGCTGAACGTTAGGCCTCCGGTCCGCCTGCGTCATCCTCCGTCACCAGTCGGGGAACGATCGTGCATGGTTAGAGCGTCTGTCACACCACCACTCGGCCGTGCCGTGGCCCACCCCGCGGTCGGGGTCGCACTCGTCGCGGCGTTCGTGGCCCTCGCCTGCTCCGGAGGTAAGGAGGCGACCGCGCCGTACCAGCCGCCGCCCGAGTGCGGCGCGCCCGGCGTGCTGGCCGGTGGGACGCAGGCGATCATCGCGATGCGCGGCTTTGCGTTCATCCCCGACACGCTCAGAATCGCGCCCGGCACCACCGTGACCTGGGTGAACTGCGAGGCGCCGAACGTCGATCCGCACACCGCGACCGCGTCGGCAGGCGAATGGGACTCGGGCTACCTGCGGCCGGGGAGCAAGTACACGCGCGTGTTCGGCGTCGCCGGCCGCTTCGGGTACTCGTGCCTGCCGCATCCTTTCATGCGCGGAGCGGTGGTGGTGCAGTGAGCGGCGTAGTTCGGGCCAGCGTCGTCTGCCGCGGGCCCGCCACGTTTTACAGGGAGGCATCATGCATCGTATCACCCACTTCGCACTTGTGACGCTCGCGCTGGCCGGCATCGGTGGCGCCGCCGCCTGCGGCGACGACGACAACCCCGCTGCGCCCAGGCCCGAGACCTACACCGCCGCACTCGCCGGCTCCAACGAGCCCACGCCGCCGGCGCAGGTACTCGGCGCGACCGGCACGTCGACGATCACCGTCAACGGCCACGATCTCGCCTGGACGATCACGACCGCGAACTTCGCGTCGGGAACGACCGCTCCCGGCTCCACCGCGACGACGCTCCCGGCGCACATCCACTTCGGCGCGACCGGCGTCTCCGGCGGCGTCATGGTCGGGCTGACCGCGACGGTGAACGGCACGACATCGGGAACAGTCACGGTCGTCGATTCCGTGCTGACGCACCTGCGCGCCGGGAACACCTACATCAACGTGCACACCGCGGCCCGCGCGGCAGGGGAGATCCGTGGCCAGCTCGCGCGCAGTCCCTGACGGGCGAGCCCTGTCTGCCTGACGTCGCGAGTGGGGGTCGGCCAATCGGCCGGCCCCCACTGGCATTACCGTCAGGCAGTGCGAATCCGGACGACGCCGTCGCGCTCCTCGACCGGGTAGACCGCGATCCCGCGCTCGGCCGGCCCCGCCTTTACGCAGCCCGTGCGCGAGTCGAACTGCGATCCGTGCCATGGGCATTGCACGGTGCCGCAGATCATCGTCCCGCCGGCGAGCGAGCCACCTTCGTGCGTGCAGGCGTCGTCGAACGCGACATAGCCATCGGTCGTGCGTGCGAGGACGATCCGCTTATCCTTCGCGTGCAGCAGCTTCATCTGGTCAACGCCCAGCTCCGTCGATGCGGCGGCGACGAGCATGCCGTCCCGATCCGGCGCGACCGTCGCTTCGGTCCATCGCCTCCGGCCAGCGAAGCGATGATCGACGCTGATCTGGTTGCGCGTCACCAGCGTCCCGCCGAGCGATCCCGCGGCAGCGAGCAGGGCGGTGCCTAACGCCTCGAGTGCGAGCACCGCGATCGT
>JANMAM010000107.1:0-11233 GCA_031359795.1 Gemmatimonadaceae bacterium | reverse complement strand
TGTGCTGCGGATCGCGCTGCCACTGCTCGTCTACTTCGCGGTGATGTTCAGCGTCGCATTCTGGCTCTCGCGTCGCCTTGGCTTCAACTATGAAGCGACGGCATCTCTCTCGTTCACCGCGGCTGGCAACAACTTCGAGCTGGCGATCGCCGTGGCCATCGCGACGTTCGGCATCGGATCCGGCGAGGCGCTGGCCGCGGTTGTGGGGCCGCTCATCGAGGTACCTGCGCTGATCGGGCTCGTGTACGTATCGCTCTGGGCGCGCCGGCGATTCTTTCCAGCGGGTGCTGCGCCCGGTGCGCCGGTCACGGAACCCCGCCCGGGGTGAGCACACCGGTCGGTCGCGCTGGCTCTGGCCTGCCGACTGATTACCTTAGGGGCAACGTCATGCATCATCATCGCCGCCGTCCCTTCCATTTCCGCCTCGTCTGGGCCGCCACCACGCTCGTCACGGTGTGGTGCCTTGGCTGCTCCGCGTTCGACTCGGTACTCGCCCGGGTGGCTGGCGGTTCGATGATGGATTGTGCGCCTAACGGTGGAGAGGGCGCCGCTCGGAATGGAGTGGTGTCCGCGTCGTCGGTTAGCGCGGCCAGTGGGAGTGTCGCCCCGGCGCCGGCGTCGACCGGCGATGCGTGCGGATGCCAGTCGTGTTGCGCCGCGCGAGGCGCGCAATACGAGTCGCGCGTCGCGGCGCAGCCAACGCCGCGTGTTGACGGTGCTGAACCGGCGCCGTCACCCGGCATGACGCGTTCTCCGCTCCTCCCGCCACCAGAACTCGGCGCCTCGAGGGCGTAGTGTGCCCATGCCCCTGCTCGCGGCGAGTCGCCCGCGACGTGGCATGACGAGAACCTGACGCCCTCCCGCAACAGGTCGCCGAGGCTCGAGGCGATCGCTTCGGCACACGCCAGGCAACGTTCACAGCTGGCACTCGGGAATCACTGCTCCGCCTAACGACCGCCAACCCGGTCACGCGGGGCGCTACCACGCGGGGGAAACTCGTGCAGCGGCTCGTCCTTTTATTCGCCATCGGCAGCACCGCAATCGGGGCGATCGCGTCCGCCCAGCAGCCGGCAGGCGCCAGCCCGGGAACCACGGGCGGCGTTTCCACCCTGACGTTGGGGATGCTGCTCGACAGTGTCGCCGCAAATCATCCGTTGATCGGCGCCGCACAGGCACGGGTTCGTGCCGCTCGCGGCGCCCGGCGCACCGCGGGAACAATTACCAATCCAATTCTCGCCTACGACGTCGAGAACGCCCCGCTTCCTGGTGGCGCGTCGCCGACGATGAGCCGCGAGGTCATGACGACGCTGATGCTGCCGCTCGAGGAATTGTACCAGCGCGGCCCGCGGGTGCGCCGGGCCGGCGCCGAGCTTCGCGGCGCGGAAGCGGACGCGCGCGCCGCCATTCAACGGATCCAGCTCGACGCGGCCACAGCGTATTCACGCGTCGCCCTTGCGCGGGTTGCCGTCGACGCCTCGCGCGACGTGGTGTCCTGGCTCGACACCGTCGTCACGTACAATCGATCGAGGGTCCGCGAGGGCGCAGCGGCCGAAGCCGACCTCATTCGTTCGGAGGTGGAGCGGAATCGCGCGTCCGCGGATGCAGCGATGCAGGAGGCGGAGCTGGCCCAGGCGTTCGCGGAGCTCACCTCCTTCCTCGGTGACCCGCGTGCCCCGAGCACCAGTGACTTCGTTGTCGCCATCGACGACCTGCCACTCGGCGCGCCGGGATTGGTTCGGGGAATCGAACACGAAAAGCCCGAAGTCCGTGCCGCGCGTGAACGATCATCGGCCGCGAAGGCCGGCGTCGCCGCCGAGCGCTCGATGTTCCTGCGCCAGATCGGGGCGACGGTCGGGACAAAGCGAAGCGAGGGGATCTCGACGCTGGTCGCCGGGGTCAGCCTCCCGGTTCCCCTGTTCGATCAGAATCGAGGAGGGCTGGAGCGCGCGCGTGCCGAGCGCGATGTCGCCGAACTCGAGCTGTCCGCCGAGCAGCGCCAGGCAACGGCGGCGCTCGCGGGTGCGACCGCCTCGGCGACATTGCTCAGCAATCGCCTGACGACGCTTGCTGAACGCGATGCTGCTGGCCGCATCGCCTATCTTGCCCGGGCTGACGAAGGACGGCGGATCGCCCTCGGAGCGTATCGCGAGGGCGCGGTTGCGCTCTTCCAGGTCATCGACGCGACGCGCGCGTGGGCCGACGCGCGCCTCGCATACTATCAGCTGGTTTACGCTCAGCGGCAGAGCATTCTCGCGCTGCTCGTCGCTCGGGGCATTCCTCTGACTTCAGCCACCGTGTCGGCTGACACCAACCCGCCGGGGAGCCAACCCAGATGAGCCACGAACAGCTGGCGCCGCGGTTTGTCGCAGCGAGCGCGTGGATGCGAATTGCCCTGATCACCGTTCTCGGCGCTGCGTGCGCCAGGGAGGGAGCCGGGAGCAAAAGCGACGAAGCGCGAGCCGCGTCGGAATCCGGGATGCCCGGAATGGCGAATGACTCATCGCCCGGGATCGCGTTCACTGCCGCTCAGATCCGGCACGGAGGCATCGCCTGGGAGGCTGTCGCGTTAGGCAGCGCCCTCACCGCCGCGGCGGTCCCCGGCCAGCTCGTCGCCAACGAGGATCGCACCGCGCGACTGGGAGCCCCGGCAGCTGGGCGGGTCGTCAGCGTCAGGGTGCGCCCGGGCGACCGTGTTCCGACTGGTGCCATTCTCGTCACTCTCGCCAGCCCGGAAGCGGCCGCCGCGCAGTCGGACGCAGCCAAGGCGAGCGCCGAGTTGGGCTCGCGGCGGGCGCAGGCAACGTACGCCCATGCGGCGCGCGCGCGTGCGGAGCGTCTCCTCGCACTGAAAGCGATTCCTCAACAGGATGTAGAGAAGGCAATCGCCGATGATGAACTGGCGACCGCCGCGCTCGCGCAGGCGGAGGCGGAGCTGCGACGCGCCCGGAGCACCGCGACGCAGCTTGGCGCGGGAGAAGTGACTGCCGCTGGAGAGATCGCGCTCCGGTCGCCACTGGCCGGTGTCGTACTCGCCCGCACCGCGGTACCCGGCACCGTGGTCGAGGCAGGCGCCCCGCTGGTGATCGTGACCGATCCGTCCACGCTCTGGCTCCAGATCGACGCGCCGGAACAGCTCGCGACGCTCTTCCGGCGGGGCGGGCGACTTCGCTTCACCGTCCAATCGATGCCAGCCGATACGTTCGATGCGCGCGTCGACGCCGTTGGTGCCGGGCTCGAGCCCGAGACACGAACGCTCTCGATCCGAGCGACCGTGCCTAACGCGACCACGCTGCTGAAAGCCTCGATGCTGGCGACGGTGCTGGTCGAAGGAGGGGCGACGACGACCGCGGCGCTCATCCCCGAAGAGGCGGTCCAGACGATCGACAGCCTGCCGAGCGTGTTCATCGCGACCCCGGATGGAAAGGGGGGCGCCCGCTTCACCGCGCGACCGGTGACGATCGGCAGCCGCTCGGCGGGGAAGGTGACTGTCCTGCGAGGGCTCACTGCGGGCGATGTCATCGTGACACGCGGTGCGTTCGCGGTGCGAGCCGAGATCGAGAAGAGTGCGATGCCAGACATGGAAATGTGAGATGGCATCTACCCTGACGCCGATCGACCGGCTCATCGCCGCGTCGCTCCGACACCGGCTGGTTGTCCTCGGCCTGACGCTGACGCTCGCAACAGCCGGTCTCTGGGCATTCGTCACGCTCAACACCGATGCATTTCCAGACCTGACACCGAATCAGGTCGTCGTCATGACGGAGATAGAGGGATTGTCTCCGGTCGAGGTCGAGCAGCAGGTGACGTATCCAATGGAAGTGTCGATGCTCGGGCTGCCGCGCACGACAGCAGTTCGCTCGATTTCCAAGGTTGGCTTGTCGGTCGTCACGGTGACGTTCGACGACGACGTGGACCTTTACTTCGCGCGGTCGCAGGTTCAGCAGCGCATGCAGGACGTGATGGGCCAGCTTCCGTCGGGCGCCGAAGCGATGCTCGGCCCCCCGGCGACGGCAATGGGCGAAGCGTTTCAGTATCTCGTCGAGCCGACCGGCGGTGCCCGCGACAGCGTGACATTGATGGACCTGACAACCGTACAGGAGTACACGATCAGGCCGCTGTTGCGGACCGTACCCGGTGTTGCCGACGTCAACTCCTGGGGTGGGATGCTTCCGCAGTACCAGGTCGCGGCCGACCCGGCACGACTTGCGGGTTACGGCCTGACGCTCGGCGACCTCAAGTCCGCGTTGGCGCGGAACAACGCCAACTTCGGCGCGGGCTATGTCGAGGACCGTGGCGAACGCCTAACGGTGCGCGGGCTCGGGCGTCTCGCTGATACCAGCGACATCGCCAACGTCGTCATTGCGACGCGTGGCGCGACCCCGGTGGCGGTGCGCGACGTCGCAACGGTCAGCGTCGTGCCCCAGCCGCGCTTTGGCGCGGTGACGCGCGACGGGCGAGGCGAAGCACTCTCGGCGGTCGTGCTGGTTCTCAAGGGTTCGAATGGTCGCGAGGTCGTCGGCCGGGTTACCGAGCGGCTGAAGGAGATCGAGCCGCTGCTGCCCAAAGGCATCCGCATTCGACCGTTCTACAGCCAGGGCGATGTCGTTGCCCGCACCTCGCACACGGTCTTCCGGAACCTGATCGAGGGCGCGCTGCTCGTGATCGCGGTGCTGTTTCTCTTCCTCAGAAACCTTCGCGCCTCGCTGCTGACCGCGTCGGTAATCCCGCTGTCGTTGCTGGCGGCCTTTCTCGCGATGCGGTGGTTCGGCATCACCGCAAACCTGATGAGCCTCGGAGCGCTCGACTTCGGGCTGATCGTCGATGCATCGGTCGTGATGGTGGAGAACTTCATCCGGCGGCTGCACGAAACGCCGCGAACGATGACCGAGACCGAGCGGCGCGCGGTCCTTCGCCAGGCCGCATTCGAGGTCGGTCGCCCAATCGTGTTCGGGGTGGCGATCATCATCGCCGTGTACATCCCGATCTTCACCCTGCAGGGGCTCGAGGGGCGGATGTTTCGCCCAATGGCGTTCACGGTATGCGCGGCCGTCATCGCCTCGCTGCTGCTCGCCCTGACGTACATACCGACGCTCAGCTCCTACCTCTTTGCAGGTGGAACGAACGAACAGAAGGAGGCGCGCTGGTACGAGGCGGTTCGGGTGCGCTATGGCCGGCTGCTCGACTGGGCGTTAGGCAACCGGCGCCGCGTGGTGACGGGGGCGGCGGCAGTGCTGCTCGTCGCGCTCGCCTCGGTTCCGTTCCTCGGCACCGAATTCATGCCCAAGCTGGATGAGGGTTACATGCTGATCGAGACGCGCCGGGCACCGAGCGTCTCGCTCCCCCAGGGAATTGCCGTATCCGAGGACGTCGAGCGGACGCTGCGCACATTTCCCGAGATCGCGACCGTGGTCACGAACCTCGGTCGCCCGCATGAAGCGACGGAGACGATGGCGCTCAACCTCGGCGACGTCTACATCACCTTCAAGCCCAGGCGCGAATGGCGCGCCCGGTCGCTCGACGAGCTGATTCCTCGCATCGACTCGGCGCTCAGCGAGATTCCGGGGCTGGGCTTCGAGTTCTCGGCGCCGATGCGGATGCGGCTCGACGAGGTGATCTCGGGGGTGAAGGCGGAGCTCGGGATCAAGATCTATGGCGACAGCCTGCCACTGCTCCAGGAGAAGGCGGAGCAGATCCGGCGGGTCGTCGCGGGCGTGCGAGGCGCGGAGAACGCATCGGTCGGTGTCAGCGCCGGCGCGATGCAGCTCGAGCTCGACCTCGACCGGGCGGCGATCGCGAGATACGGGCTGTCGGTCGCGGACGTGCGTGACGCGATCGAGACCGGGATCGGCGGAAGCGAAGCGACGGAGGTGATCGACGGCAGGCGGCGGATTCCGATCGTCGTCAGGCTCGGCTCGGCATACCGCGCGACACCCGAGGCGGTCGGCATGACGCTGCTCCGCACGCCGGCGGGGGGAACGGTCACGCTCTCGCAGGTCGCCCGCGTGCGGACGGTCGAGGGTCCCGAGGTCATCGATCATGAGGGCGGACAACGTTATGTCGTCGTCCAGAGCAACGTGCGAGGGCGGGATCTCGGCGGTTTCGTCGCGGATGTCAGGAGAGAGGTAGCGGCCCGAGTGGCGATGCCGGCCGGCTACTACGTCGCGTACGGCGGCCAGTTCGAGAATCAGGCGCGCGCGACGAAGCGCCTCGCGCTGATCGTGCCGATCGTGCTCGCCCTCATTGCCGGACTCCTCTATGCAACGTTCGGCACGCTGAGGCACGCCTTCCTCGTGATGCTGAACGTTCCGTTCGCACTGGTTGGAGGCATCGCTGCACTGTGGCTGCGCGGGCTGCATCTCAATCTCAGTGCATCGGTCGGATTCATTGCACTGTTCGGTGTCGCCGTTCTCAACGGAGTGGTTCTCATCGCGTACATCAACCAGCGGCGCGCCGAGGGTGCGAGCGTGAACGACGCGGTGCGCGAAGGATCGGCGATTCGACTGCGCCCCGTGCTGATGACGGCGCTCGTCGCGAGTGTCGGGTTCCTTCCGATGGCGTTCTCGACCAGCGCTGGTTCAGAGGTGCAGCGGCCGCTGGCGAGCGTCGTGATCGGCGGATTGATGACGAGCACCCTGCTGACACTGGTATTGTTGCCGGTGCTCTATGTGTGGATCGAGGCTCGACGGAGCGGCGGTGATGATCGCACGGCATAACAGCAGCTCCCGAAGACTCGACCCCGGCGTCGCGATGGCCCTGGTCGCCGCCACGCTCTTCGGATTGAGCGCGCCGTTCGCGAAGCTGTTGTTGCAAGGCGCGTCACCGCAGCTGCTCGCCGGGCTGCTCTATCTTGGCTCGGGGATCGGGCTGGCCATCGTCGCGTTGCTGCGTCGTGGCCAAACCCGCGAGGCCGCTCTGCGGAGGCGTGACGTTCCGTGGCTGGCTTCCGCGATCGCTGCCGGCGGAATCGCCGGGCCGCTGCTGCTCATGTACGGGCTCAGTCGAACCCCGGCCGCCAGCGCGTCGCTGTTTCTCAATCTCGAGGGGGTGCTGACGGCGCTGCTGGCGTGGATCGTCTTCCGTGAGAATGTCGACCGCCGCATCGCGTTAGGCATGCTGGCAATCGTCGCCGGGGGTGCGATCCTGTCGTGGGAGGGGCGCGCCGGGTTCGGCGGGCTGCTCGGGCCGCTCGCGATTGCCGGGGCGTGCCTTGCCTGGGCGATCGACAACAACCTGACGCAGAAGGTCTCGGGTGGGGACCCGGTGCGGATCGCGATGCTGAAGGGACTCGCGGCCGGTGGCGTGAACACGGCGATCGCGATCGCGTTAGGCGCACCACTCCCGCCGATCCCCCGCATCGGTGGCGCGCTGCTGCTCGGCTTCTTCAGCTACGGGGTGAGCCTGGTGCTCTTCGTCCTCGCGCTGCGGCATCTCGGCACCGCGCGAACGGGCGCCTATTTTTCCGTTGCACCCTTTGTCGGCGCGCTGGTCTCGCTGATCGTGTTCCGGCAGTCGCCGACGGCGGGCCTGGTCGCCGCGGCCGCTCTGATGGGCGCGGGCGTCTGGGTGCACGTCAGCGAGCGTCACGAACACGTCCACGAACATGCGCCGACCGAGCACGAGCACCTTCACGCCCACGACGAACATCACCATCACGCGCACGCGGCTGGCGATCCGCCTGGCGAACCGCACAGCCACCGGCACCAGCACGATCCACTCGTGCACACGCATCCGCACTACCCGGATCTCCATCACCGGCACTCGCACGATCACGCATCGGAGCGGGACAGCGAGGCGGCCGCCCGCCGAACGGAGAACGCGGATGAGTGAAACATCTCACTGAGAAACCCCAGGTCCGCGACAGCCACGAGTAAAGCGTCCTACACGCCTATCTTCCGGAGGCGCGACGCGTCGGCCGGATCGAGTGCGTCGCGCAACCCATCGCCCAACAGGTTGAACCCCAGCACCGCGATGCTGATTGCCAGCCCTGGATACAGCATCAGCTGGGGGGCGGTGAAGAAAAATGTGCGACTGTCATTGAGCATTGCACCCCACTCCGGCGTGGGCGGCTGCGCGCCGAGTCCGAGAAAGCTCAGCCCCGAGACGGCTAACACCAGCTCTCCCATCTCGAGCGAGGCAAGCACGGCGACCGTGGGCAGGATGCTCGGCAAGACGTGGCGCACGACGATGCGGTGATCGGAGGCGCCAAGCGCGCGCGCCGCGTCCACGAAGCCGCGCTCACGGACTGCGAGCACGAGTCCGCGCACGATGCGAGCATAGCCGACCCACCAGATGCTCGCGAGCCCGATCATCAGGCTGTCGATCCCGGGCCCGAGGATGCCGACAATTGCCAGCCCGAGCAGAAGGCTGGGCACGCTGAGAAGGGTATCGACGATCCGCATCAGTACGTCATCGAGGAGGCCGCCGAAGTAACCGGCCACCACGCCGACTCCGGTGCCAGCGGACATGACGAGCAACGTCGCGGCGAAGACGAGGCCGAGTGACCATCGCGCGCCAAAAAGCAGCCGGCTGAGCGTGTCGCGCCCGAGGTTGTCGGTGCCGAGCCAGTGCGCCGCACTGGGGCCGGCGAATCCACGCGACGGCTCGACGAGCGTTGGATCGTTAGGCGCGAGCCACGGGGCGAAGAGCGCAATGAAGCCGAGCGTCACGACGATCACGAGCCCCACCACGCTCGAGCGGCGACCGAACAATCGCTGCCTCACGTCGCGCGCGTGGCAGCCGCGCCGAGCCTGACGCGCGGGTCGAGGAACCGATAGGAAAAGTCGACAGCGATGTTGACGAGAATGAACACGGTCGCGATGTAGAGCACGAAGCCCTGGATTGCCGGGTAGTCGCGATCGAAGATCGAAGCCACCATCCATTGTCCGATGCCGGGCCAGGCAAACACCGTTTCGACAATCACGGCCTCGCCGAGCAGCCGGCCGAAGCGCAGCGCACTGACCGTGACCACCGGGTTGAGTGCGTTGCGCAGCGCATGCCCAATCAGGGCGAACAGCGGGGAACGTCCCTTCGCGCGCGCTGTTCGCACATAGTCTGCTCCGAGCTCGTCGAGCAGGCTGGCTCTGAGCATGCGCGCCACGCTCGCCGCGCTTCCGAGGCCGAGTGTCAGCGCCGGGAGTACGAGGTGACGCAGGTCGCCGGCCCCCGACACCGGGAGCAGGCGGAGCGTCGCGGCGAAGATCAGAATCAGGAGATAACCGATCCAGTAGCTCGGTACCGATACGCCTGCCAGCGCGACGAAGCGCGCGGCGTGGTCGAACGTCGTGCCGCGCGCTGCTGCCGATACGACCGCCAGCGGAATGGCGATCAGCAGGCCGGCAGCGAGCGCAGCGAGTGCAAGACCGAGCGTCGCCGGGAAATGGGATCGCAGCTCACTGAGGACCGGCTGCTCCGTTCGATACGACGTACCGAGCTCGCCATGCGATGCGTTCCACAGCCAATGGGCATACCGAGTCGCGAATGGCTGATCCAATCCGAGGCGGTGCCGCAGCTCTTCTACCTGCAGCGTTGACGGCGGCTCGCCCGAACCGCGTTCGAGAATGATCTGCGCAGGATCACCCGGTGCGAGGGAGCCGAGCGAGAACGCGATGAACGAGATCAGCAGCCAGACGACGACCGCGCCCGCGACCCGGCGGGCGAGCCACACGGCCGCGCTCATTGCGCGAGCGAAACCGTGGTGTCGTGCCGATCGAGACGCGCCGCACCAGGTCGCGGCCCGCGTTCGAGGTGCACCGTCGTCCACGACTGGTTGGTTTGCGACGGGTGCGGGGTGAATCCCTGCACGCCGCGGTGCATCGCGTAGATCCGGAACAGTGCGGCAACGGGAATCGTCACCGTCTCTTCATCGACGGCGAGATGAATCGACTCGGCGGCAAGGCGTCGCATTTCGACCGGGTCGCTCGTAGCGAGGCCGGCTTCCACGACGCTGTCGAACGAGGCGCTCGCGTGCAGCCAGCGGGCGAACGGACGCTTCGATTTCGAGTAGAACTGCAACGCGGGGAGGAAGATCGGATCGGCGTCGTTCTGGTTTGACAGCGCGAGGTTGATGTCGAAGTGACCCGCGCCCACTCGCTCGCTCAATGATCCGGCATCGGGCAGGCGCACCCAGCGTGCATCGATCCCGACCGCGCGAAGTTGTGCCTGGATCAACTCGACGGCGGCGGCGTCCATCTCCACACTGGCAACCAGTTCGAGCTGAAGGCGCCGGCCGCGTCGCGCACGGATCGAGTCAGGCCCGCGCTGCCAGCCCGCAGAGTCGAGGAGCCGTGATGCCGCGGCGGGGTCATACGCGAATCCGCGGACCCGGACCGAATCCGCGCCGAGGATGGCCGGGACCGTCATGTTCTGCACGTCGGCCGCTTCTCCCTTCCAGACGTTTCGAATCAACTCGCGGCGATCGAGCGCGAGCGCCATCGCCCGGCGCACCGCCCGCTCCCTCAGCAGATCGTTAGGCAGGCTGCCATGAACGTTCAACTGCAGCGCCAGGGCCTGACCGGGTGCGGCGCGCGCGACGGTAAAGCCGCGGCCAGCCAGCGCCGCCGCCTGCTCTCGCGGCACGTCGAGGATCAGGTCAACGTCCCCGGCGCGCAGCGCGAGCAGACGGGTATTCGCGTCGGGGATGAACCGGAACGTGATCCGTTCGAGGAGCGGCGCGATGCCCCAGTACCTTTCGTTGCGCCGGACGACGACGCGCTCGTAGGGTTTGTACTCGACCCACGCGAACGGCCCGGTGCCAACCGGTCGTTCACCCGGGCGCGACCCCGGGGCGAAGATGCTGTAGTTGGGGTGGGCGATCTGCTGCGGCAGATGGAGGTTTGGAGCAGTCGGCGTGATGTCGACGGTTGAATCATCGACCGCGCGCGTCGAGCTCGTTCCGAGCCCGCTATATCCCATTCCTCCGCGCGCGATCAGCTGCATCGACTCTTCCACCGCGTTCGCGTTGAACGGCTGCCGGTCGTGAAAGACGACGCCGCGACGCAGGTGAAAGCGCCAGGTGTTGCTCCCGCGGTACTCCCAGCGTGTGGCCAGCAGCGGCTCGAGCTGGAAATCCGGTGTCATCCGCGTCAGCGTTTCGGCGACGTTGGTGTTGAGCGGATAGACGCCGAGGCGCGCCTGGAATGCACCGGATGGGCTGACGTCCGCGCTCGCTCCGACGACGAGTGCGGTGTCGGCCCCCGCGCCCGCCGAGCGTTCGGCGCAGCCTGCGAGGAGAAAC
>JANMAM010000170.1:0-8414 GCA_031359795.1 Gemmatimonadaceae bacterium | reverse complement strand
CCGGTCTCTTTCCCCCCCCGCCCTCGTGCGTTGAATGCGCCTGCGGTGTACGACCTACGGGGTTGTCGGACTCACCGGCGGCTGTTGCGCTGGTGTACTGTTCATCGCGTTCACCGCGCGCTTCTGAATCGCGTCGAAGATGGCGGCGGCGCGCTTGGGATCGTTCGCCAACGCGCGTCCCGCGCGATCCAACTGATCGACGGTAAGGCCCCTTTGTTGCAAGATTCGGCGTCGCGCCGCGGCTCGCGCCGCAGTGTCGGGCGGGGTGTCTTCGAGGCGGCGGAGATCCGCCATCGTTGCCACCAACGCCGAATCGCTTACGCCGGGTACGATGTCACTCCGGGCGCAGCCCACCACCGCGCAGGCGAGGACCATGGTCAGATGAAAGAGTCGATGCATTGGCGCGCAACGCTAGCGTCGCCTCGTGGTGAGGTCAAGCGCACGTGACAATTCCGGCGCCGCCGCCGACGGCGCAACCTTCGACGGGACGTACCTACCCGGCGCGGTTCATCAGCCGCGGACGACTCGCCGCGCGCTCGTTCTACTGGCTTGGGTGGCTCGCCTTCTCACGGCGATCGGTCGTCAACTCAGGCGTCGAGCGCGAGATCTACGTGCTCGGCATCGGTGCGCTGCGGCTCGTTGCCGCATCGTCGTTGCTCGTCGGCCTGATCGCGATCTTTCAGGTCGCCGCGCAACTCGCGCCTTACGGCGCGGAGCCGATCTCACCGCGCGTCGTGACCTGGTTCGCCGCACGGGAGCTCGGACCGGTCGTCGTCGCGCTGCTGGTCGTTGCGCGCAGCTCGGCGGCAATCGCCGGCGAGCTGGCATCGATGAATGCAACTGGTGAGATCGACGCCCTCCGCGCGATGGGGCTCGACCCGGTGAAGTACCTCGTTGCACCAAAGCTGCTCGCCGTGATCGTTGTACTGCCCGCGCTCACGATCATTGCCGACGCGCTCATCCTCGGCGGCGTCTGGATCGGCAGCACCGTGTTCCTCGGCTACTCGACCGATCGTTTCGCGAGTGGAATCAGGGAAGCGTTCCTCACGCGCGACCTCGGTGTGGGCATCGGCAAGTCGATCGTCTTCGCCTTCATCATCGCGATCATTGCGGCCGACGAGGGATTGAGCGCCGAGCGCCGGTCGTCGGCGATCGGCGAGGCAGCAACCCGCGCCGTCGTCTTCTCGCTCATCGTCGTCCTCGGCGCTGATACTTTCGTCAATGCAATATTCTACTTCATACCTGGACTCATCTGACCGCGCGGCGGTGCTGCGCGTCGAGAATCTCACGGGCCCGATGCAGGGCGCCGTGATTCATGACGTATCACTCGCCGTTCCGAGTGGCGCGACGCACCTGGTGATGGGGCCGATCCATTCGGGAAAATCGATGCTGTTGCGCCATATCGTCGGGCTCGAGCAACCCCTCAGTGGACGGATCTATCTCGAGGGCGCCCGCGTCGACGATGCGATCGATTCGGATACCCAGTTGCGCAGGCTCCGCGCGAGACTGGGCGTCGTGTTCGAGGGTTCCGCGTTGATCTCGCGCATCAGCGCGATCGAGAACGTCGAGCTCCCGTTGCTCGAGCACAGCGACTGCTCGGCGGCAGAGGCACGGGAGACGGCGCGAGAGTTGCTTGCCGAGGTCGGTATGTCGGAAGTCGCCGACTGGTCGGCCGACGATCTCGTTCGCTCGGCCCGTCGCCGCGTCGCCATCGCTCGCGCGCTTGCGTTGCGACCGGCGGTGCTGCTGCTTGACGAACCGACGCAGGGCCTGGATGGGCATGCCGCACACGAGATCGACGACTTGCTCGGCGAGCTGCAGCAGAAGCATGGCTTCGGCGTACTGGTCTTCTCACACGAGGTTCGACACGCATTCGGAATGGCGAGTGACATCTACGTGATGGCCGACGGCGTGATCGTCGCGCGCGGTGATCGCACGGCGCTCGGTGAGAGCGACAACGAGCTCGTTCGCCAGCTGCTTCACCGGCGGGGGACCACGGCGTGAGCCCGCTGGCGCGTGAGCAGCGGTTCGGTATCGTCGCGTTCCTCGGCGCGGGGGCGCTGGTGCTCGCCGGGTTGATCCTGTTCTCGAACTACCCCGCCGTGTTCAATCGGGGGAGGGAGTTCCACTCGACGTTCGGCAGCGTTGCCGGTCTCAACGTCGGCGACGAAGTGAGGTATGGCGGACTGCTCGTCGGACAGGTGACGCAGGTCGACCTCTCCGACGCTGATCCCACGCAGATCGTCGTCACGTTCCGCGTCCGCCGGAAGACGCCGATGCGCGTCGACACGAAGGCATCGATTACGCAAGTCGGCTTCCTTGGCGCGCCGTACCTGAATCTCGAGCCGGGCAAGAGCGACGCGGCCGTGCTACCACCGGGCTCGCGCGTGCCGAGCACCGACCAGATGAATTTCCAGGACGCACTGACTCGTCTCGCGTCCTTCTTCGAGCGGGCGGACACCTTGCTCAACAGCGCCGAGCGAATCGCCAAGTCGTCGCCCCTCGATCGCGTCGACCGGACGCTCACCCAGGTCGAGCATCTCGTCACGACGGCGAGCAGCGGCACCGACAAGATCTTCGGCCAGCTCGACACGGCGACGCAGCGGCTGAGTGACGTACTCGCGCGCACCGACCGCCTCCTCACGCAGCTCGATAACGCAGTGAAGACGGCGACGCCCGAGCTCTCCAGCACGCAGAAGGAGGCGGTGCTCGCGCTCCGCGAGATGCGAACGCTGGTGAGCGACATGCGGGACGCACTCAACGAGGGCGGCGGTGCGGATCAGATGGTCCGGAACCTCGCCGCGACCGCCGACAACCTGAACCGCCTGACGACGCGGCTCGAGCGCGACCCCACCAGCGTTCTGAAAAGACGTGACCCACCGAAGAAGACCGTCGGCCCGAAGGTCAATGACTGACCGTCGAGCAGGGGGCGTCCGCCTAACGTTGCTCCGTTGTACGTCGTTGCTCGCGCTTGGCGCGGTGATGGGGTCCACCTGCTTCAAGATCGGCACCCTCCCGGCGCGGGAGATGTACCGGATCAGTCTCCCCGAGCTCGTCGAGGGCGACACCGCCGTGCGCGGCACCGACGGCAATGCACCCCCGCTCAGCGGCACGCTCGGCGTTGCACAGTACGCGACCCCTGGCATCTACGGAGATCCGCTGATCGTCTACCGGATCAACGATACCGAGTACAACGCGTACCCGACGCGCGAGTGGGCAGTCCCGCTCAGCGACCAGCTCGGAGTGCTGACCGAGCGCGTGCTGGCGCGCGTTCCGCTCACCGCCGAGCGCGCGGTCTTCGATCCTCCATCGCGACGCTCGCAGACCTATATTTGGAGAGCGACGGTGCGCGAATTCGAGGAAGTCGACCGCGGATCGGAGGTTCGCGCCGCGGTGCGAATCGACGTGCGCATCGCTCGCGCCGAAGATGACAGCATAGTCTGGTCGGGGAGCTCGCGGCTCGAACGAGGCGCGGAGGATCCAAGCATGCCGGGGATCGTGAAGACGTTGAGTGCGCTCGCCGACGAGGTCGTGACAGACCTGGCGACCCGGGCACGCAGGGAGATCGCCGCACGGCGCCCCTGAACGTACCGATTCGAAGGACAATCGAACGATGAATCCCGAACGCCTCACAGTAAAATCAGGAGAGGCGGTCACTGAGGCCGTGAGCCTTGCCCGCCGCGCGGGCAACCCGCTCGTCTACGACACCCACCTGCTTCTCGCGCTGCTCGGCCAACAGGAAAGCATCGTCGTCCCGGTGTTGCAGAAAGTCGGCGCGAGCGTGGCGGCGCTGCGGGAGCAGGCGGAACGTGAGGCAGCGCGCCATCCAAAGCAGAGTGGCGGCGGCTCGGGCCAGCCATCGATGTCGCGCGAGCTCAACCAGGTTCTCGACAAGGCCGAAGAGGAAGCGCGCGAGCTCGATGACGAGTACGTCTCGACCGAGCACCTGCTGCTCGCGCTCGCGGCGACCAGGGGCGGCGAGGCCAACCCGATCCTCACTCGCGCCGGCGCGACGCACAAGGCGCTGCTCGCGGCGATCGAGGGAGTGCGCGGCTCGCACCGGGTCAAGGACCAGACGCCCGAGAACCAGTACCAGGCGCTCGAGAAGTACACGCGCGATCTGACCGACGCGGCGCGGGCCGGCAAGCTCGATCCGGTGATCGGACGCGATGAAGAGATTCGCCGGGTCATCCAGGTGCTGTCTCGCCGCACGAAAAACAACCCGGTCCTCATCGGCGAGCCTGGCGTCGGCAAGACGGCGATCGTCGAAGGACTTGCCCAGCGCATCATCAACGGCGATGTCCCGGAGGGATTGAAGGACAAGCGGCTTGTCTCGCTCGACCTCGGCGCACTCATCGCCGGCGCGAAGTTCCGCGGCGAATTCGAGGAGCGGCTCAAGGCGGTGCTGAAGGAGATCACCGACGGCGCAGGGCGCTTCATCGTCTTCATCGATGAGATGCACACGATTGTTGGAGCGGGGAAGGCTGAGGGATCGATGGACGCGGGGAACATGCTCAAGCCGATGCTTGCCCGTGGCGAGCTGCGGGTCGTCGGCGCGACGACGCTCGATGAGTATCGGAAAAACGTCGAGAAGGACCCGGCACTCGAGCGGCGCTTTCAGCCGGTCTACGTCGGCGAGCCGACGGTCGAGACGACGATCGCGATTCTGCGCGGGTTGAAGGAGCGCTACGAGGCGCATCACGGCGTGCGGATCACGGACAGCGCGATCGTCGCCGCGGCGACGCTCTCGCACCGCTACATCGGCGACCGGTTTCTTCCCGACAAGGCGATCGACCTCGTCGATGAGGCGGCGTCGCGGCTGCGGATCGAGATCGACTCGATGCCGCAGGAGATCGACGCCATCGAACGTCGGCGGATGCAGCTCGAGATCGAGCGTCAGGCGCTGAAGAAGGAGAAGGATCCGGCGTCGCGCGAGCGGCTGGCCGCGCTCGAGCGCGAGCTGGCCGACCTGTCCGAGAAGTCGAGCGCGATGAAGGCCCAGTGGCAGAAGGAGAAGGAAACGTTAGGCGGCGTCGGGAAGATCAAGCAGCAGATCGAGCAGGCCCGGATCGAAGCCGAGCAGGCGCAGCGCGCGGGCGACCTCGCCAAGGCCGCCGAGCTGACCTACGGCCGGATCCTCGACCTCGAGCGCCAGATGCGCGAGGTCGAGCTGTCGCTCGCGTCGACCGACGGCAAGCCGCGCTACCTGAAGGAAGAGGTGACCGCCGAAGACATCGCCGACGTTGTCGCCCGGTGGACCGGAATCCCGGTCACCCGGATGATGGAAAGCGAGAAGCAGCGGTTGACGAAGCTCGAAGACGAACTGGCCCGCCGCGTCGTCGGACAGCGCGAAGCGGTGTCGGCGGTGGCCAATGCCGTTAGGCGGTCGCGCGCCGGCCTCCAGGATCCGAACCGCCCGATCGGTTCCTTCATCTTCCTCGGACCAACCGGCGTCGGCAAGACCGAGACGGCGCGTGCGCTCGCCGAGTTCCTCTTCGATGACGAGCACGCGATGGTGCGCATCGACATGTCCGAGTACATGGAGAAGCACGCGGTTGCCCGGCTGATCGGTGCGCCACCGGGCTACGTCGGCTACGAGGAGGGCGGGCAGCTCACCGAAGCGGTGCGCCGCCGTCCCTACTCGGTGATCCTGTTCGACGAGATCGAGAAGGCGCATCCCGATGTCTTCAACGTGCTGCTGCAGATCCTCGACGACGGGCGATTGACCGACTCGCAGGGGCGGACGGTCGACTTCCGCAACACCGTCATCATCATGACGTCGAACATCGGCAGCCACTTCATCCTCGAGCACGCGGGCGGGGATCGCGAGATGGTCGAGGCGCAGGTCATGACCGCCCTCCGCCAGCACTTCCGTCCGGAGTTCCTCAACCGCGTCGATGACATCATCATCTTCCGGCCACTCGGCCGCGACGAGATCGAGACGATCGTCGGCCTCCAGCTCGGTCACCTCGAGAAACTGCTCGCCGACCGCAAGCTCAGGCTCGACCTGACACCCGAGGCGCGCCGGCTGATCGCCGAGGAAGGGTACGATCCGGCATTCGGGGCGCGTCCGTTGAAGCGGGCCGTCCAGCGCCTGCTCCAGAATCCGCTCGCGTTGGCGATCCTCGAGGGCAAATTCGGCGAGGGTGACACGATCCGTGCGACCGTTGGTGCGGGCGGGCGCATCGTCTTCGAGCGGGCAAGCGAATCGGAGAACCGGGACGAGGCCCAGCGCACCGAGCCCGCCGGAGCGCGTTAGGCGGTGGTGTCGCCCGCTGATCGCTGCGGCTTGCCGTGACCGCGGACGACGAGCGGTGGATGCGCGTCGCGCTCGGAGCGGCGTGCGCCGCAGCAGAGGCGGGCGAGGTACCGGTGGGTGCCGTGATCGTCCGCCGCGGCGAGCAGCTGTCGCTCGCAGCCAACCGAACGCTGCGCGACCAGAACGCAACCGCGCATGCCGAGGTCCGCGCGATCGCGGACGCGTGCGCGGCGATCGGCAGCTGGCGGCTGAGCGGTTGCACGATCTACGTCACGCTCGAACCCTGCGCGATGTGCGCCGGTGCGCTCGTCCTCGCGCGTCTCGACCGTGTCGTCTTCGGCGCATGGGACGAGAAGGCGGGGATGGCGGGCTCGGTGGAGGACCTGTTGCGTCACCGGCGTCTCAACCACCGGCCGGAAGTGACGGCGGGAGTCCTGGCGGATGAATGCGGCGCGCTTCTCAGCGAGTTTTTTCGCGCCCGCCGCGGTACCTCGGCGGGAGGCAGCGTCGTTGACTTGCCCGACGTGTCGCAATAGCAACCCGTTGTGTACTTGCGCGTTGCCCGCGCGGCTTGCGCGGCCTGCCGAACTGCACGGCTTGGCGGCGGTGTCGTAGATTCTCACGCATGAAGCGATCGTACATCCTGTTTGCCAGCGCCTGCCTCGGCTGCGCGCGCCCCCATCCCGCACCTGCCGCTGCCGTCCTCCCGGGCGTTGCCACCGAGCCGCACCTGCGCAACGTCCGCCAGCTCACCAACGGCGGCGAGAACGCCGAAGCGTACTTCCGGGCCGACGGTCGCCAGCTGGTCTTCCAAAGCACACGCGACGGGCGCACCTGTGACCAGGAGTACGTCATGAACATCGACGGCTCCGGCGTTCGCCGCATCTCCACCGGAACGGGGAAGACCACCTGCGGGTTCTTCTACGCAAACGGCCAGCGCATCCTCTTCGCGTCGTCACACGCGCTGCAGGACTCCTGTCCGCCAAAGCCCGATCCATCGAACGGCTATGTCTGGCGTCTCGACCCATACGACATCTTCACTGCGCGCGCCGATGGCTCCGACCTCCGCCGCCTGACGAACTACGGCGTCTACACCGCCGAAGCTGTCGTGTCGCCCGATGGGAAGCGCATCGTGTTCACGTCGCTCAAGGACGGGGACCTCGATATCTACACGATGAACGTGGACGGCACCGACGTCAGGCGCCTGACGTCGGCCGAGGGTTACGACGGCGGCGCATGGTGGTCACCGGATGGCGAAAAGATCGTCTATCGCGCCTGGCATCCGGTGGATAGCGCGCTCACCGGCTACCGCGACCTCCTCGCCCGGCGCCTCGTGCGCCCGAACAGGATGGAGCTCTGGGTGATGAACGCCGATGGGAGCGACAAGCGACAGATCACCCGACTCGGCGGCGCGAACTTCGCCCCGTCGTGGCTCCCCGATGGGAAGCGCCTGATCTTCTCGTCCAACTACCTCCGGCCGCGAAGCGGCAACTTCGATCTCTTCCTGGTCAACATCGACGGCACCGGCCTCGAACAGGTGACAACGGAGGAATCGTTCGATGGCTTTCCCGTGTTCAGCCCGGGCGGGCGCTCGCTGGTCTGGGCGTCGAACCGGCACACGGCGAAGCCGGGGGACACCAACCTCTTCATCGCCGACTGGGCGCCCTAGCGCAGCGGGCGCCCGGCCTGGTCGTTAGGCATGACCGACGTGCTCGCGGACGATGTAGCGCACCGCCCATCGAACGTTTCCTGGCTGTGGCGCGCCAGATGAGGAGCGGGGCGCGTCGTTGACATGCCCGACGCGTCCGGATAAATTTTGGGACTCCAGGACGGGTGGCCGAGTGGTTGAAGGCACCAGTCTCGAAAACTGGCATACCGGCAACGGTATCGTGAGTTCGAATCTCACCCCGTCCGTCTGGTGATGAGAACGTGAGGGCTCGTGTCCTCACCTTCTTTTTTTTCCGGGGCTATCGTCGCCCCGGCGCGCAAGGAACGACGTGCGGCCGTTGCCGCGCAGGGATGGGTGGCCGAGTGGTTTAAGGCGCACGCCTGGAAAGCGTGTTGAGGCGAAAGTCTCGCGCGAGTTCGAATCTCGCCCCATCCGTAAACGTCCCGCCCGGGCTGCCAGCTCGGGCGGGACTTTGCTTGCGTCGTG
>JANMAM010000139.1:0-25289 GCA_031359795.1 Gemmatimonadaceae bacterium | reverse complement strand
GCTGTACGCGATGGCGGCGGTACGGTTCGAGACGATGCGGGCGGCGCTCAACAACGTGAGCGACCGGATGCTCTTTCCCAATGTCTACACGCCCGAGCGCCTGATGCGCCAGGTCGCGACGGGGTTCAAGCTGCACTAGGGCGCCCGCGCGGCGCCTGCTCCTGCCTAACGCGCGGCGGTTGCGGCGCCGGCAATGGCGTTGTGGAACGCGGCGAAGAGCGCCCGATCCCAGTTTTCGACGGTATCGGTCAGCTCTTCGGGGTGCCACTGCACGCCGACCATCCACCACCCGTCGTCCGCAGTCCACTCGGCGCCTTCGATGACACCGTCAGGCGCGGTCGCGGTGATTGTGAGACCCGAGCCAGGCCGATCGATCGCCTGATGGTGCGTCGAGTTGACCCCCAGCGCCGTCGCGCCGATCGCCCGAGCGAGCCGTGATCCCGCCGAGACGCGTACATCGTGCACCCTGGACGCGCGTGCATCGGATCGGTCATGAGCGAGCGATGACTCACGCTCGCTCGGAATATCCTGCACGAGCGTACCGCCGAACGCCACGTTCATGACCTGCAGGCCACGGCAGATCGCGAGCACCGGGAGCCTTGCCGCACGCGCGGCCGCGATCAGCGCGATCTCGGATGCATCGCGGCCGTCATGTGGCGCTTCCGTCCTGGGGTGCGACTTCGCTCCATACAGGTTTGGACTGAGATCCTCGCCGCCCGTCAGGAGAATGCCGTCCACACGCTCGACGATCGCGCTTGCGAACCCGGCCTCGACGGGAGGCACGACGAGCGGGATGACGCCCGCGCAGGCAAGGGCGCTCGTGTACGCTTCGTTGACCCGGACGCGCGGGCGACCGCGAATGATCTCGGTTGTCGCGGTGACGGCGACGATTGGTTGACGGTTCACGATCGGAAAAATGTTGCGGGAGTGTGGGGCGGCCCTGTATCGTACACCCCCGGCACCGGCCTCGGCGAGTGCCGTGGAGCGCCGGCGCAGGCCTCCCACTCCTAATCGATTGGCGTCGTCTTCTCCGCACATGTTCGAACATCTCCGCCGGTCGCTGCGCGATCTGATGGACGCGGGTCCTGATTCGGGTGGCGCATTCCCATCGCTTGGGCAGATGCGGCAGACCCTCGTCCAGGCGCGCGTCGGCCTGGCCGACATGCGACAGGGCGTCGAGGAGTCGCGCCTCGCGCTCGGGGCGAAACAACACGAGCTCGAGACAGTCCAACGCCGCAAGGCGCAAGCAGTGGGAATCAGTGATGCCGAGACTGTTCGCGTCGCCGAACGGTACGAGGCGGAGCTGGTCTCGCGCGTCGACATTCTGGCGCGGAAGCTCGCCGTCCAGGAAGAGGAGCTGGCGCTCGGTGAGCGGGAAGTCACCGAGATGACCGCCGAGTTGCGCAAGGCAATCGGTGGCATCGGGCCGGTTCCGGAGGCGGCGAGCGATCCGCTCGCCGATGCGCAGACCGACGCGCTCGACGAGCTGTCGTCGATCGAGCGCTCGCGAGCCCGCGCGGCACGCGACGCGAGTGCGGATGAGCGACTCGCCGAGTTGAAGCGCCGAATGGGCAAGTAGTCCGCCGGCCGAGATTGCGCCTCAGACTGAATACCCCGGTTGCCGGGCTGATCGCGGCATTCGCCGCTACGTCGCTGCCGGCTCAGGACACGCTCGGCGAGCCGGTGCCGTGTTCCGGGCAGATGGTCAGCGACATCGTGATCCGCACCGAGCCGCCAGCGTTAGGCGAGATGGGGCGGCGCTCACGGGTCGCCGCGCAGCTCGTCCGCTCGCTGCACGCGACCACCAAGCCCGCGATCGTGAGGCGCCTGGTGATCCAGGGGGTCGGGGCGCAATGCAGCGAGCTCGCGCGGGCGGAGTCGGAGCGCATCCTTCGCGCACAGCCGTACATCGCCGATGCGACGATTACGCCGCACGCGACGGCGGATGGGTCGGTGGTGCTCGAGGTCGTGACCGTCGACGAGCTCGAATGGCTGGTCGATGTCGGGGTGGTCGGCAAGAGTCCGTACATCAACCGCTTCAGGCTTGGCAACGCCAACATCGCTGGCGAGGCGGTTGCCCTTCAGGGGGTATGGTCGGCGGCGGGGGGCCCCTACCGCGATACGTTTGGCGCGCGGTTCATGGACTACCAGCTGCTCGGGCGCCCGTACCAGCTGATGCTCACCGGGACGCGCCGGCCGTTAGGCGGCGACTGGACGGCGCTGATTGGCCACGCATTCCTCACCGACCTGCAGCGTGTCGCCTGGCGTACGGCGACGGGTGAGCGATCGGAGTACATCGCGCTCCTCCGCGAGACGGCCGACGCCCCGTCGGTCCGCATCAAGCGCTCGTTCACCGACGTCGGCGGGATCGTCAGGCTCGGCGCTCCGGGAAGACTGAGCCTGTTCGGCGCCTCGTACACGCGCGAGTACGACAGCGGCGACAACGAATACATCCGTGTCACGCGCGACGGGCTCGTCCCCGATTCGACCTCGGTCACCGACTCGATCCGGCCGTATCGCAGCGCGCGAATCAACGGGCTCTGGGGCGTGCGCAACATTCACTTCCTTCGGGTCACTGGCTTCGACGCACTTTCAGCGACGCAGGACGTGCGCGAGGGATTTCAACTCGGACTGCTCGGCGGCCGAAGCCTCGCGGTCCTCGGTTCGGAAAACGACGACATCTTCCTGTCTGCCGACATCTACATGGGGGTCGGCTCACCGAAGACGTTCGGCGCGATCCAGGTGCAGGGCGAAGGGCGCCAGGATTACAACAACAACCACTGGGACGGCATCCTCAGCAGCGGACGTGCGGCGATCTATCACCGGGCCACCGTGCGGCACACGCTCCTGCTGGATGGCGAGTGGAGCGGCGGATGGCGCCAGCGACTCCCATTTCAGCTGACGCTGGGGGATGATCGCGGCGGCGTGCGCGGCTATCGCGATTCGCAGGCGGGGGGGGCGCAACGCGCTGTCGGGCGCTTCGAGGACCGCTGGTACATCGGCCGCATCCGCGCTCTCGCGGACCTGGGCGTCGCGCCGTTCTTTGACGCCGGCCGGCTCTGGGCGGGCGATGCCGCCTTCGGCGTCGACACACCGATACGGATGGGCGCGGGGATCTCGCTGCTCGCGGCAGTCCCGCCCCGCTCAAAGCGCCTGTTCCGAGTCGAGGTCGGCTATCCGATCTCCAAGGACCCGCATGCGAAGCTGGAGATTCGCCTGACGGCGACCGACCTGACCCGGCTCTTCTGGGACGAGCCGGGCGACGTCAGGCGCAGCCGCGAGAGCACGGTGCCGGCGTCGATCTTCAACTGGCCGTAAGGCAGAGTCGCCCCGGAACGGGAAACGCTGCTGACACGGCGGTCAGGCCTTCACGCCGGCGGTGAGTCTCTTGATCAACGGGACGAGGAGCAGCAACAGGACCGCGGCGCCGATCGAGGTGAACACCGGAATCGTGAAGAACTGCGCCTGGGAGCTGATCGTCTCGGTGCGGGCGGCGAGCAGGCCGGCGAGGAAGTTCGCGGCGCTGTTGGCGAGGAACCAGACGCCCATCAGCAGCGAGACGAATCGGACGGGCGCGACCTTGGTGACGTAGGAGAGCCCGACCGGAGAGAGACAGAGCTCGCCGAGGGTGTGAAAGAGATAGGCCAGCACGAGCCAGATGGGGCTGGCGACCGCACAGATGCCGGTCGTGTCTGCAGCCGCGCGCCCGTTCACGGCGATGCAGGCGTCGATGCTGCGCGAGCCGATGACGAGGAACAGGAACCCGATGCCGACGAGGAAGAGACCGAGCACCATCTTCAGCGCGGTCGACGGCTCCTTGCTGCGGCGCGACATCGACTCCCAGAAGCCCGCTACCGGGATGGCCAGCAGGATGATGAACAGCGAGTTGACCGACTGGAACCAGGTCGACGGAATCGCCCAGCTGCCGACCTGAAGCCGCGTGTAGCGGTCGGCGAACAGGTTCATCGAGCTTCCCGCCTGCTCGAACGCCATCCAGAAAAAGACGACGAAGAAGCAGACGATGAAAATCGCGATCACCCGTTTGCGTTCCTCGCCGCGCGAGCCCATCAGTGTCAGGCCTAACGCTGCACCGATGACGATCCCGAAGAGATAGCTCATCAGGGCGCCACCGGAGGCGAAGGCGACGACGGCGCCGATGACCGCGCCGACGAGGGCAGGAACCAGTCCACCGCTGGCGATGACGGCTGCCGGCGCACCGGCGGCGCGGGTCGACGTGCCAGCGACCTGGGCGCGGTCCGGCGGGTAGCCGATACCGGGGAGCAGCTTGTCGCGGCCATGGATGTACTGGATCAACCCGAACACCATCCCGACGCCCGCCGCGGCGAAGCCCCAGTGCCAGCCGATCCGCTGCCCGAGGTAGCCGCAGACGAGGGGGGCGAGAAAGGCGCCGGTGTTGATGCCCATGTAGTAGATCGTGAACCCGGCATCGCGGCGGGTGTCCCCTTCGCGGTAGATCTGTCCGACCATCGTCGAAACGTTAGGCTTGAAGAAGCCGGTGCCGATGATGACGAGACCCAATCCGAGATAGAACGACCAGGTGTTCTGGAGAGCGAGAACGAAATGGCCTGAGGCGATGATGATTCCTCCGACCACGAGCGAACGGCGCGTCCCGATGAACCGGTCGGCGATCCAGCCACCGATGAGCGGCGTCAGGTAGACGAGCGCGGTGTAGGTGCCGTAGAGGCGCGCCGCGTCGCCGTCGGACCACTTGAGATGGTTGACGAGGTAGAGGACGAGCAGCGCCCGCATCCCGTAGTAGGAGAAGCGCTCCCACATCTCGACGAAGAAGAGCAGGCGCAGCCCCTTCGGGTGACCGAAGAAGGACCGGTCAGCGAAAGCGGCGGGCGGATGATCGAGGGTGGTCGCGGCTGGATCGACGGAAGTCGACACGGAGTCCTCGCGGACTGGGATGGGGAGCTGGTCGGCGCCGCTCAGCGCGGCGCGACGACGGGAAGATACAGTTCGGGCGAATTCGTCGCGCCAGCGGCGCGCTGGGTCGCTTCGTCGACTGCGGTCGGTGGTTGCTTGATGCAGGCCACGAGGTGCGCCGAAGCGGCGCCGTTGCCTGTCCCGGACAATCCGGCGTGGTGGGCACCCTTCGGCTCGAGTGGCGGATCGATCACTGCGCAGGCGGCATCCTGTGCCGGATGGTGGCAGCGCGGATGGAAGACGCAGCCGCTGGGCGGCGTGGCCGGGGACGGAACGTCGCCGCGGAGCACGATGCGCTGCCGCTTGGCGTCGGGGTCGGGCACGGGCACCGCCGAGAGCAGCGCCTGGGTGTACGGCATCAGCGGCTCGGCGTAGAGCGCTTCGCCCGGCGCCGTTTCGACGATCTTGCCGAGGTACATGACGGCGACGCGATCGGCGACCTGCTCGACGACCGAGAGGTCGTGCGCGATGAACAGGTACGCGAGTCCGCGATCGCGCTGGAGGTCCTGGAGCAGGTTGATCACCTGCGCCTGCACCGAAACATCGAGCGCCGAGACGGGTTCGTCGCAGACGATGAAGCGCGGTTCGACCGCGAGGGCGCGGGCGATGCCGACGCGCTGGCGCTGGCCCCCGGAAAGTTCATGGGGGTAGCGCGACAGATGATCGGCGCGAAGCCCGACCTCGTCGAGGAGCTGCCTGACACGCGACTCGATTCCGCCACCCTCGGCGAGCCGGTGGATGATGAGCCCCTCTCCGATCGTCGCACCGACCGTCATCCGCGGGTTCAGTGAGCTGAACGGATCCTGGAAGACGATCTGCATCTGGCGCCGCAGCTTGCGCAGCGGCTCGCTGGCGAGCGCGCGGACATCGGTCCCATCGAACGTTATGGTACCCGATGTCGCTTCGACGAGTCGGAGCACGGCGCGGCCAGTGGTCGTCTTGCCGCACCCGGACTCACCGACGAGGGCAAGCGTCTCGCCGGGGAAGACGTCGAACGACACGCCGTCCACGGCTCGAACAGCGCCTCGCCTGCCGCCGAGGAAACCACCCCGGATGGGGAAGTGCACCTTCAGGTCGCGCACGGACAGCAACGGAAGTGAGGCCGATGCCGCGGTCATCGTCCGGATCCGGCGCCTAACGCGGCCGCGAGCGGCGTGTGCGGATGAAGCCGCCGCTCCGGTTCCACCGCGAGGTGGCAGCGCGACAGGTGGTCCGCGCCGATCTGATACAGCGGCGGATGCTCGCGCTCGCAGCGTTCCCACGCGTAGGGACAGCGGTCGCGGAAGCGGCAGCCGCCGGGCCAGTCGGTGGGCGGCGGCACGGAGCCTGGGATCACGGCGAGGCGTCCGCCGGTTGCGCCGACCCGGGGCATCGCGCGCAGCAGCCCCTCCGTGTAGGGATGATGGGCCGCCGCGAAGACCGCGCGCACCGGCGACTCCTCGACGACTTCGCCCGCGTACATGACGAGGACCCGCGATGCGGTCTCGGCGACGACTCCGAGATCGTGCGTGATGAGGAGGACCGACATCCCCATCCGCTGCTGCACCTCGCGGAGCAGCTCCAGGATCTGCGCCTGGATCGTGACGTCGAGCGCCGTGGTCGGCTCGTCAGCGATGAGCAGGGATGGGCTCATCACGAGCGCCATCGCAATGACGACGCGCTGCCGCATGCCGCCGGAGAGTTGATGCGGATATTCTCCGACGCGCTGCTCGGGCGCGGACATACCGACGAGACGCAGCATCTCGATGGCCTTCTCCCGCGCTTCCCGGCGCGACGCCCCGGCATGCACGCGCGCGACCTCGCCGATCTGATCGCCGACGGTCATCACCGGATTGAGCGCGGAAAGCGGTTCCTGCCAGACCATCGCGATCCGGTTTCCGCGGACTTGGCGCATCTGGCGTTCGGAGAGTGAGATCAGGTTGGTGCCGTCGAGAATGATCTCACTGCCGGCCTCGATGCGGCCCGCACCGTCGATCAGGCGCAGCAGCGACAACGCGGTGACCGACTTTCCGCAGCCCGATTCACCGACGAGCCCGACAGTCTCACCGCGGCCGACCGTGAACGACACGCCATCCACGGCGCGGGCCAGCCCCGAGTCGGTGGCGAACGTCGTCCGCAGATCGCGAACAGTGAGGAGCGGATCAGCCGGCATCAGTGCGGAGACGGGTGTGAGGGGGATGGACGGCGAAGCTACGCGCTGGAACGGCCATTTTCCACCGTGAGCGCCCGCACGCCTTACGTCAGGGGCGCCCGTCGTCCCGGGGATCGAGCGCGTCGCGCAACCCGTCGCCGAGGAGGTTGAACGCGATTACGGTGACGAGCATCGCCAACCCGGGAAAGAGCGCGATCCACCAGGCGCTGGAGATATGATCGGCGCCGTCCTGGATGATGTTGCCCCAACTCGCATGTGGTGGACGTACGCCAATCCCCAGGTAGCTCAGTGCTGCCTCGAGGACGATCACGTTGCCGATTCCCAGCGTCGCGGCGACGATTACGGGCGAGAGGGCGTTTGGCAGCACGTGGCGCCAGAGGACGCGCGCATCTCGCGCACCGAGCGCAACCGCCGCGGTGGCGAAGTCCTGGCGTGAAAGGGCGCGCACGCGTTCGCGAACGAGACGGCTCGTGCCGAACCATCCCGTGAGCCCGAGGACCACCACGAGCATCGGGAGCGAGATTCCTCCCGAGAGCGCAAGCGCGAGGAGGAGGATGAGGATCCTGGGGACCGCGAGCATCGCGTCGATGATTCGCATCATGATCGCATCCACGACACCGCCCGCGAAGCCGGCAATCGCGCCGTAAGCCGTGCCGACCGACATTGCCAGCAAGATTGCAAGCGTCGCAACGCCGAGCGAGATGCGCGATCCATAAATGACGCGGCTGAGCACATCGCGGCTGAAGATGTCCGTGCCGAACGGATGAGCGAACGAGGGACGAAGGCGGACGAGTCCGACGATGTCCGGCTGCGCGTTAGGCCCGTAGGGCGCGAGCACCGGCGCGAACAGCGCGGCCAGCACGAGCAAAACGAGAACGCCGAGCGAGATCATCGAGGTCCGGTTCCCGCGCAGTCGTCGCAGCGCAGCGCGCCACGGTCCGGCGTCGGCGATTCGCGAGCGGGGTGCGTTGGCCGGGAACGGAATGCTCATCGATCGCGCATCCGTGGGTCGGCAATGGCGGTGAGCACGTCGGCGATCGTACTGCCAGTCACGGTCATCACTGCCGAGATGATCGCGGTGGCGGTGATGAGGGAATAATCACGCGTCGTGATCGCGCTCGTCGCGAGCTGGCCCATTCCGGGCCAGCCGAATACGGTCTCGACCAGCACCGCGCCACCCAGCAGCGCCGGAAACATCAACCCGACGAGGGTGATGGTCGTGCCGAGCGAATTGCGCAACGTGTGGCGGAGCAGCACCTCACCCGCGCTCAGGCCCTTGGCGCGCGCGGTGCGCGTGAAGTCGGCGCGGGCAGCGTCGAGCAGCGACGCGCGCTGATGCCGTGCAACAGCGGCCGTCAGGAGCAGCGTCAACGTGGTCGCGGGCAGCACGAGATGGCGAACGCGGTCGACGACGCGTCCCCAGGTGCCGAGGTACTCGTGCATCACCGGATCGACCATTCCCGAGACGGGGAAGATCGGAAGTGCGTACGCGAATGCCAGCACCATCATCAACGCGAGCCAGAAGTCCGGCATCGAGTAGAAGACGAGGAGCAGCGCGCTCGAGCCGCGGTCCGCGATACTGTCGCGGCGGGCTGCCTGGAGCAGGCCCGCGCCGACGCCTAACGCAAGGCTGAGGAGCAGCGCTGTCGCCATCAGGAGAAGCGTGTTCGGCACCGCGGTCGCGATCGTGGCGGCAACCGGGCGGCTGCGCGAGAACGACCACCCGAGGTCGCCGCGCGCGAGGTTTCTCACGTACATCGCGTACTGTACCGGGATCGGCCGGTCGAATCCGTACTGGGCACGGAGGGCGTCGCGCTGCGCGGGTCGCATGTTCCCACTCTCGACCGCGGCAGCGAACGGGTCGCCCGGAGCGAAGTGGGTGAGCGCGAAGACGACCGTCGCGACGATCAGCACGACGACGACGGCCTGCGCGGCGCGAGCCGCGAGCAGCCGTCGCATCGGGCTAGTTCGCCGCGCGGGTGAGGCCGAGGCGGTCGCGGTCGATTCGCTGGTCCGCTGGAATGTACCAGTCGCGGATTCCAGCCCACCATGCATCGGGGCGAAAGTCCCCGAGATGGACGCGCTTGCTCGCTGCGGCGACGAGGTTCGGCTCGTACAGCAGGATCACCGGCTGATCTTCAACGAACGTCTCGTACGCGCGATGGTAGAGCGCGCGCGCCTGCTCGACGCTGCGCGCGCTGATTGCGCTGTCGATGCGAGCGTCGAACACCGGACTTTCATACGACCCGAAGTTGACGCCTCCCTTCTCACGCGACGCCGTCGTCGTCCAGGTCTGCCGAATCGCGGATGGCGAGGGGTCCGGATGCCACGACATCAGTGCGGTCTCGAAGTCGCGCCCCATCAGCTTTCCCACCATGGTATTCAGATCGAGCTGCTCGATCGTGATGTCCACACCAACGCGCTTGAACTGCTCCTGCAGCAGTACCGCCATGCGCTGCCGCGGACGGCTCGAGATCGGCACGGCGATCGAGAAGCGAAGCGGCACCCCGCGACGATCGCGAATGCCGTCACCGTTGGTGTCCCGCCAGCCGAGCGAGTCGAGCATCCGCTTCGCGGCGGTGGTGTCGTAAGGAAGCTGCTTGATGTTCGTGTCGGCGATTCCCAGGGAGCGCGGCGCTGGGCCGAACGGAATCGCGGCGAGTGTATCGTAGACATTCTTCACGACCGCCGGCCGGTCGATCGACATGGCCAGCGCGTAGCGAAGCGCCCGATCGCCGAAGATCGCGTTAGGCGCGGAATGCCGCTTCGGGTCGCGGAGATTGAACTGGAGGAAGGCGTAGTCGAGCCCACCGTACACCTTGGTCTGCAGCGACGCCGTCTTCTGGGCCTGCGTGAGCTGCTCGCCGCGAATGACTTCAATGAAGTCGGCCTCACCGGCGAGAACCCGCGTCACAGCGACCGTCGGATTGTTCGTGAACGACATGACGACACGATCGAGCTTCGGCCGTCCCAGGAAATGCGTGGTATCGGCGACGATTTCTATCAGCTGCGTCGGCACCCAGCGCACGAAGCGGAACGGACCATTCCCGACCGGCGCCTTGGCGAATGCCTCGCTTCTCAAGTCGGCGCGTTTCAGCGATCCGAGCAGATGCTCGGGCAGGGGAATGACGTTGTACGCGGCGATGAAGAACTGATCGAGCGAACGCCGGTGAAACCAGAACACGGCGGTCATCGAGTCGCGGACGGTGACCGAATCGAGCTCGACGATGTTCGCCGCCTGCGGCGAATGCACGAGCGTGTCGGCAATGAGATCGTAGCCAAGCCTGACGTCGGCCGCGCGAACCGGAACGCCGTCATGCCAGCGCGCGCGCGGGTCGAGCTCGAAGGCGATCGACAGGGAATCCGCGGCCCACGTCCAGCGCCGCGCCAGCCTCGGCTCGAAACCACTGTCGCCCATCGCGTCCATCTTCGGCCCGAGCTCGGCGAGCGGCAGGAAGAGCTGATCGGTAACCGACTTCGAGGCCGTGGTGGTGATCAGGGGCTGGATGAGGAAGTCAGGCTCGCCAGCGCTCGAGATGACCACCGTGCCGCCGACGTCTCCGATGGCGTTCGAACCCGTCTTGTCACCGCTGCACGCGATCAGGGTAAAGGCGAGGCAGGCGGTAGTGAATCGGCGCGTCGTCATCGGGCGGTCGGGTGGATAGGTCTGCAACAGGCTGGAGAATCGGGCTGATACGTCAATAACGCGTGGCGGCGCTGTTCGTCACGCAGGGCTAACGCCTCCAGGTCCACGCCGGATCGCGATAGCGCGCAACCGCCGCGGATACCGCGTCGCGGAGCGACTTGTCAGCGACAAGCTCCGTCGCTGTCGTGTCCTCCCGCTCGCGAAGCGCTGCAAAGAGCGCGGCGGTTGCTTCGGCCAGCGACGGGGACCGGCCCAGAGCGGCGCTCAGCGTCGCAACCCGGGGCGGGGGAGGGCATGGCGTGCGCAGCAAACTCGCGAGGATGACTTGATCGTCGTCGACGAGGATCGACCCGTGCTGGAGCAGCGCTCCCCCTTCGCGGTACTGCGCGCTTCCGGCGAGCTTGCGGTCGCCGAGGACGAGCTCCCCTCCGGCGGGTTCCTCGAAGCATGGCGCACTGGACGGCACGGGCGATCGGCCCCGTGGAACGGCGACGGCTGCGTCGACGCCGAGCCGGCGGAGCCCGGCGACGAGCACCTCGTTGATTCGCTGGTAGGCCTCGCGAAGGGTCGCGCCGAAGGCGTCGGGAGCGGTGACACTGTACGTCACCTCGCGATCATGAAGGACTGCACGTCCTCCCGTGAGCCGCCGCACGACCGCGATCCCGCGCCTGCGGAGGAGGCTCTCGTCATACTCGTGCCGCGCGGGCTGATTCCGGCCCAGCGAAAGCGTCGGCTCGTTCCAGCCATAGACGCGAAACACCGCCTCGCCGGTTGCGGCGGCGCGGGCGAGTAGTGCCTCGTCGTACGCCATGTTTTCGACCGCGCCGAGTGGCGGCGTCGCGAGGAGTCGCCAGCGCATGCGGGAACGAGAGGCCGGTGCGTACCGATTGATGGGGTGGTCCGCTAAACTTACTGGCTGGACCGGGACGGACGACCGTGGGGTATGCCGACCGGGCCACGGCCCACCTGCGCCGCGTCTCGCGCAAACTCAGACACCCAGGCCCCGTGTTGCGCGGGCCTTTCGAGGTACGAATGACGAAGAGTCCCGCCCTGTCCCTGTCAGACGACGGCAGCTTCATCCCCCGTCACATTGGCCCCGGTGAGCGCGAGACCGCCGAGATGCTCGAGGTGGTCGGGTTCGACACGCTCGATGCGCTGATCGATGCGACGGTGCCGGAGCAGATTCGCCTGCGCCGCCCGCTGGCGATCGGCGAGGGGAAGGGCGAGGCCGAAACGCTGACTCACATGCGAACGCTGGCCGCGAAGAATCAGATCTTCCGGTCGTACATCGGGATGGGCTACCACGACACGTTCGTCCCGCCCGTCGTTCAGCGGAATATCCTCGAGAATCCGGGGTGGTACACAGCGTATACGCCATACCAGGCGGAGATCGCGCAGGGCCGCCTCGAGGCGCTGCTGAACTTCCAGACGGTCGTGATCGACCTGACCGGTCTCGAGATCGCGAACGCCTCGCTGCTCGACGAGGGCACAGCCGCCGCCGAAGCGATGTACCTCGCCTTCAACTCGCGGGGCAAGGAAGGGAAGGAGTTGTTCTTCGTCGCCGAGGACTGTCATCCGCAGACGATCGAAGTGGTGCGGACGCGTGCCGCCGCCCGTGGAATGCGCGTTGTCGTCGGCAATCCGAAGACGTACAAGCTCGGTGCAGACGTCTTCGGCGCGCTGCTTCAGTATCCGGCGACCGATGGGACGGTGCACGACTACCGCGCATTTGCCGAGGCCGCGCACGCGCAGAACGTCATGGTCATCGCTGCCTGCGACCTGCTCGCGCTGACGCTGCTCACGCCGCCCGGCGAATGGGGAGCGGATGTGGCCGTCGGCAACACGCAGCGGTTCGGCGTGCCGATGGGTTACGGTGGACCACACGCGGCGTTCTTCGCGACGAAGGATGAATTCAAGCGGACGATTCCCGGCCGCATCATCGGCGTCTCGCGCGATGCGCGCGGGCGGCCGGCGCTGCGCATGGCGCTGCAGACCCGCGAGCAGCACATCCGCCGCGAGAAGGCGACGAGCAACGTCTGCACCGCCCAGGTCCTGCTCGCGGTCATGGCGAGCATGTACGCGGTCTGGCATGGCCCGACAGGCCTGACGCGAATCGCGCGGCGCGTGCATCGCCTGGCAACTCTGCTCGCCGAAGGTCTGCGGAAGTCGGGCTTTGGCGTCGGCGACGGCCCGTTCTTCGACACGATCCGCGTGGACACGGGTGGAATTGGCGCAAAGGAAATCTGCGCGCGCGCCCGTGAAAAGAAGATGAACCTCCGCGTCCTGAGCGAGACGGCAGTCGGGATCGCGCTCGACGAGACGACCCGGCTCGCCGACATCGAGGAGCTGCTGATCGTGTTCGCGGGCGCCGGGGGGAAGAACATCATCGACCAGCTGGGCGAGGTCGACGACAGCTTCGACGCACGGTTCGCGCGGACGAGCGCGTTCATGACGCATCCCGTGTTCTCGTCGCACCGCTCCGAGACCGAGATGCTCCGCTACATCCGCTCGCTCGAGGCGAAGGACCTGTCGTTGACGCACTCGATGATCCCGTTAGGCAGCTGCACGATGAAGCTGAACGCGACCGCCGAGATGTTCCCGGTCACCTGGCCGGAATTCGGGAAGCTGCACCCGTTCGCGCCACGCGACCAGGCGGCCGGCTACACCGCGCTGTTCGACGAGCTGGAGCGCGACCTCGCCGAGATCACCGGCTTCGCCGGCGTCTCGCTCCAGCCTAACGCGGGCTCGCAGGGCGAGTACGCGGGGCTGCTCGTCATCGAGCGCTACCACCAGTCGCGTGGCGACACGCACCGGAAGATCTGCCTGATCCCGCAGTCGGCGCATGGTACCAATCCGGCGAGCGCCGTGATGGCGGGAATGCAGGTCGTCGTCGTGAAGACCGGAACGAGCGGCGACATCGACATGGATGATCTCCGCGCGAAGGCGGCCGAGCACACGGCGGACCTCGCCGCGCTGATGGTGACATATCCCTCGACGCACGGGGTCTTCGAGGAGGGGATTCGCGAGGTGTGCGAGATCGTCCACCAGAACGGCGGGCAGGTCTATCTCGACGGCGCGAACATGAACGCGATGGTCGGCGTCGCGCGGCCCGGTGACATCGGCGCCGACGTCTGCCATCTCAACCTCCACAAGACGTTCTGCATCCCGCACGGCGGCGGCGGTCCGGGAATGGGTCCGATCGGCGTTGCGAAGCACCTCCTCCCCTTCCTCCCCGGCCATCCGGTCGTGCCAATTGGCACGCCGACGGCGAGCGGCGCCGTAAGCTCGGCACCGTGGGGCAGCGCGAGCATCCTGCCCATCTCGTACGTCTACATCAAGATGATGGGGGGTGAGGGCCTGACGATGGCGACGAAGATGGCGATCCTGAATGCCAATTACATCGCGACCAGGCTCGACGCACACTACCCGGTGCTCTTCAAGGGCACGAACGGAACCGTCGCTCACGAGTGCATCATCGATCCGCGCGGGCTCAAGGGCGCGACGGGGGTCGAGGTCGAGGATATCGCGAAGCGGTTGATGGACTACGGCTTTCACGCGCCGACGGTCAGCTTCCCCGTGGCCGGCACGCTGATGATCGAACCGACGGAGAGCGAGCCAAAGGCCGAACTCGACCGGTTCTGCGAGGCGATGATCTCGATTCGCGAGGAGATCGCCGACATCGCCGGCGGTGTCCTCGACAAGACCGATAACCCCCTCAAGCACGCACCACACACGCTCGATCAGGTGGTGAGCGACTCATGGTCGCACGGCTATTCGCGCGAACGGGCCGTCTTCCCGTTGCCTTACGTGCGCGACAGGAAGTTCTGGCCGAGCGTGGCGCGCGTCGAGAGCGCGTACGGCGACCGCAACCTGGTCTGCTCGTGCCTGCCCACCGACGCGTACGCCGACGCGGTTACCGCGTGATGGCGGGCGTACCTGCGGCCGCGTTAGGCGTGACGCTCGTCATCACGCTCGGTGCGGCCGGCGCGTGCGGCGCGCCGAATCCGGACGACGCACCGTGGGCCAGGCGCGCCAAGCCCGCGTCGTACCATGCCGACAGCGGGCGGATCGTCGCGATGGCGACGCGGGCGCTGGGGGATTCGATCCCGATGCGTGTCGACGCGCTGACGAAGGGCGCGCAGGGCTGGCAGGTCCGACTGCTTCCCACGCGCGGCGGCACCGTCGGCGGCGGGATGGTCTGGGTCGACGCGAACGACTCGACGGTGACCGTGGTGAAGCGCTACTGAAGAGCAGCCGTTAGCCATGAGAAGTGAGCGACTGCGGCACCCGCAGTTGCTTACGGCTCACGGCTCACGGCTGCAGTTACGCGCCGACGTGCTTCTTGTACTCATCAGGACCAAGCAGGGCGTCGCGGTCTCCGTCATTCTTTACGCGAAGCTTGATCATCCACCCATCGCCGTACGGGTCGCTGTTCACCAAGGCGGGTTCCTTGTCGAGTCGCGTGTTGACCTCGACTACTTCGCCAGCGAGTGGGCAGAAAAGCTCCGAAACTGCCTTCACCGCTTCGACGGTACCGAACACGTCGTGCGGACCGAACGAGGAACCCACCTTCGGGAGTTCGACGTAGACGACGTCGCCGAGCTCTCCTTGCGCGTAGTCCGTGACACCGATCGCGACGACGTCCGCATCGGGCGTGGGCTTCACGTACTCGTGCTCTTCGGTGTACAACAGCTCGTTCGGAATTTCGGCCACGACGCGCCTCGGTGCGAAAAAGGATGGTGCTCGGCGCGAAGTCTACCCGCCCGGAGGCGCGAGTGTCAAGGAATCGCGACGGCCCGCGGCGGCTTCGGCAGAGAGTACGCGCCACACTTCGTCGACGCGCCGTTCGAGCGCTTGTCGCGTGCCGTCGTTATCGATGACGAAATCGGCGCGCGCCCGCTTGAGGTCCGCCGGCATTTGCTGCGCAATCATCGCCATCGCCTCGGTCTCGCCGAGCCCGCGATCGTGCACGAGGCGATCGAGTCGCAGCGGACGCGGTGCATCGACCAGCACGATCCGATCGAATCCGCCGGCCAGCCCGTTCTCGAACAGGAGCGGGATGTCGCAGACCACAATCGAGTCCCCACGGCTTCGCGCCGCGCTGACGAGATCCCCGCGCATGCGCTCGACCACCGGGTGCACGATCGCGTTGAGCGCCCGCAGCTCCTCCGGCGCGTCGAAGACGATCCGGCGCAGCGCGCGGCGGTCGAGAACGCCGCCGGCCGCGAGCACGCGGTCACCCCACCGCCCGACGATCTGATCGTACCCCGGCGTACCGATGTCCACTGCGCGCCGCGCGAGCACGTCCGCGTCGATGAGCGTGGCGCCGCGCGCGACCACCATCGACGCGACGGTCGATTTGCCCGACGCGATGTTGCCAGTGAGCGCGACGAGCAGCATTGTCAGCGCTGCGCGCCGCGCGCGCCAGTTTCTGTAGAACGCGATGGTTGTTGCACGCGCCCAAGCTAGAAGTCGGCGCGGCGGGGGTCAACGCGATTCGTCGCGGCGCATCGCCATCGCCGGATGTTCACATGCGGGCGGTCACGTGCGCGTCGTCATGTGCGCGAATGTTGCATCGCAATCGTAGCGTACCCTCAATCCCTACGCCGATGTTCGACCCTCGCACGCTCGGATTCCAGAAGCTCGCCGCGCTGGGCGCGCTCGGCGCCGCTGGCGGCATGATCCTGATCCTCGCCGCGGTGTTCGTATTCCTGCGCCCGTACCCCCACGGCGGGATGGATGGCACCAACTACGTGCTGACGCTGATGGCGTTCACCGGGTTGCTCGGCGCGATCATCGCCGTGCACCTCGTCTTCGCACATCAGCTGTGGCACGGCCCGGCGATCGAGGGCGCACCGGGCGAACGCGTCGCGCGAATCAAGCGCAAGGCGCGATCGTGAGGCGGATGGCGAGCGTCGCACTCGCCACCCGGTGCATCACAACAGCGACCGTTGATCCTGATCGGCTCGGGGGCAGGAATGGCAGTGGCGGCAGCGCGCCTGATACGAGTCGCTCGCACCGACCATGATGGTCGGCGAGTCGTAGCGCGCCGGCTTCCCCTCGATCAGCCGCTGGTTGCGGCTCGCCGGCGACCCGCAGATCACGCAGATCGCGTGGAGTTTGTCTACCAGTTCAGCGACGGCCATCAGTTGCGGCATCGGACCAAAGGGCTCGCCCCGGAAGTCGGTGTCGACGCCGGCGAGAATCACACGCCGTCCGCGGGCCGCGAGCGAGGTCGCAAGTGCGACCACTCCGCTTTCCAGGAACTGCGCTTCGTCGATCGCGATCACGTTCGCGGTCGGGTCGATCTTCCCACCGATCTCGGCCGAGCTGTCCACGGGAATTGCTTCGACGGTCCGGCCGTCGTGGCTCGAGATCGAATAGATCCCCGCGTAGCGCTCGTCGAGGTGCGACTTGAACACCTGCACGCGCTTGCGCGCGATGATCGCCCGACGGACGCGTCGAATCAACTCTTCGCTCTTTCCGCTGAACATCACACCGCAGACGACTTCGATCCATCCGCCGGTGCTGGTGAAGTACGTGTCACTCACCGGTCGCCGCGCTCCTCGCGTGGGCGCCGCGGGCGATCGCTCGGTCCGCGCGGTCGCTCGCTGCGAGCGCCACGATCCGCCCCACGGTCAGGCCGGTCGCCCCGAGGCGGGCGGGCCCCCGCGCCGCGATCGCCGCCTGGCCGGCCACGGCCCCCGTCGCGCGCTCCGTCGCGCCCTGCATACCCGCGACCGCCAGCGTCCTCGCGCGGCGGGCGATCGCGCTCGAGGCGCGCGACGACCCGTCGCCCCTTGATCGAGATCCCGGTCATTTTCGCGGCAACAGCTTCGGCGTCCTCGCCGACGATCTCGACGAGCGAATGGGTGTCGCGTATCTCCACGCGGCCGACGCTGGTGCCGGGGATCCCGGCGGTTCCGGCAATCGCGCCGACCAGATCCCCGGCGCGGACGCCGTCGCGCTCACCGATCGTGAGGAAGATCTTTATCCCTTCGCCGCTCGCTGGCCGTGCGCCGCGCGGCGCACCGTTCTCCACGTCGGGACGGGGCGCGGTTGCGCTCGCCCGCGCACTGTCAGCCCGCGGCGACGCGGCGCGGTGTTCCTCGAGGAGCCGCAGAGCCGCGGCGGCGATCTCGATGCCGTCGTACGACTCGAGCAGCGGTTCGAGCGCGAGGAGCTCACGCGCCGCGAGACCCTTCTCGAGCGCAGCCCGAAGCTCGGCCCGGACGCCTTCCTCGCGCCGTTTCGCCGCCGCCGACGGACCGCCTAACGTCAATGGCGCGACCCGCCCCCCCGCCGCGAGGGCGCGGACGAGATCGAGCTGGCGCGGCTGCGCGAGCGCCACGATCTGGGGTGCGCTGGCGATCCCGCCGAGCGCCGCGAGCAGCTCCTGGCGCGAAGCGGGAACGTCGTAGAACACGGCCAGCCCGGTCTCGCCTAACGGTTCTCCGCGAACGACCCGAACCGACGCTCCGGCGCCGCGGTAGCCGAGCCCGCCGACGGCCGCCGTTGCGTCGGCGTCCGAATCGGCGGTCCGCGTCCAGACGACCGCCCGCGCGGGGTCGAGCTCGTCGAGCAACCGGCGCAGCGCCGCGCTGCGATTCGTCGCGGAGGTGACGACGTACTGGATGCTGACTGCGACGCCCTCCTCCGCCGATGTCGGCTCGGCGGCGCGCAGGCCACGCCGCGCATACCGCTCGGCAATCTCGCGAACAGGCTCGCTGAGGCGGCTCGCCACGAGGATCCGGGCGGCGTCCTTGGGGACCTCCGCCATCAGCGTCTCGAGGGCAGCGGTCGCGCTTCCGCCAGGAGCGGCGGTCTCGTCCACCCACGCGAGCACAACCGCCCGAAGGCTTCCGAGCTTGAGCGCGGAGCCCTGAATCAGTGCCACGATCTCCTCGGCGGCGCCGACGACGACCTGTGGACGACGCTCGCCGATCAGCCGGATTGCCCGCTTCACGCTCGTCGCCGGGACGATATCGAGCCCTCGTTCCGATGCCAGATCGCTCGCCCCGCCACTGACCAGCGCTGCGGCTTCCGAATCGGGGGTGAGAACGAGAAGCTGGGTGTCGCCGACCTCCGCATCGACCTTGTCCAGCGCGGCGCCAATGAAGGCAGCCACCGCCGACCGGTCGTGAGGCAGGACCAGCACCGAATGCTGGCTCCGCGTGATTCCCGATGGTTCCTTCGCGTCCTGTTCCACGATGTGTCCTGGCGTTGTGGCGTCCCCGCCGCCGTGCTACCGTATTGCGCGAGTCTGGAAGATAGTTCCTCGGGCGGGTGCGACGCACCGGTCGGCGAGGCTTCGCCGCGCATGGCGGTGCGACGGTGACGCGCAGGGCCGGATCGGCGCGAAATATCGCGGTAACTCGAGCGGAGAAATTGCATGAGCCTCACCGTCCAGATCGAACCGCCGCGTGGCGCAACGCCGTCGGTGGCATATCGATGGGACACCGACACCGACATCCTCAGCGCGCAGGTCGAGGGGGCGGCTCCGGACGGACCAGCGGCCACCGTCGAAGTCCAGGGGCTGGACGGATCCTGGATAATTCTCGACGTTCGGGGTGGGCGGATCCGCGGAGTCGAGGTCGCAGTCTGGCCGGACGTCCGGAAATTCCCCGCACTCACGCCTCCCGCGTCGGAGCCGGGAGACGTCGTGTTGCCGCCCCGCCACGCCGCCGCCGGCGCAAGCGCGGTCGACAGCCCACTCAGCGCCGAGGTCGATCATCCGGAGCGGGTGTTCCACTTCCGCTTCGGCCCCGGCAACGAGTCGCGGGCGATTCAGGTGGCGCGCGACATCCTCGTCGACGTCGAGCCGTCGGGCGCCGTCGCCGGCATCTGGTTCCTCAACGTTCCCCCGTTTCCCCTCGATCAGTGATCACTACCATCGTCCTCTGCAGCGTCGAGCCACGGCTCATTCCCCAGGCCGCGATGAAGCTCGCCGGGTGCGAGAGCGTCGCCGAGGTGTACTCGGTGTCAGGGGAGTGGGACCTGGTCGTGATCGTCCGGGTCGCCGCCTTCGAGCAGATCGCTCAGGTGGTGACCGAGGTGTTCCCGACGATTCCCGGCCTGCTCAAGACGACCACTCTGACGGCGTTTCGCGCGTACTCGAAAAAGGACCTCGAGCAGGCCTGGGACATCGGCGTCGAGTAGTGCCTAACGGCCGATCGCGAGCGGCTGCGAGCGCTTCTCCGTCACCCCATCGTCCCAGACGCGTGTCGTCGCGAAGGTGATCTTCCCGGCGGTGATTTCGGTTGCATCGAGCACGAGTCGGCGCGTCGGCGCGCCGGGGCTGGCCGCGTAGTCGATCGCCAGGTCGTGCCGTCCCGCAGGCAGGATCATCCGGATGACCGAGATCTCACCCGGCAGTAGTCGCCATTGCCGCAGGTCGGGGCGCTCGGTCAGGACGTTGATCGCGTTCATCGTGATCTTCGCCATCTGGCCAGCGAACACGCCCTTCTTGTCGTCGGCCTTCTTCTCGGCGGTTTTCGCGAGCGCGAGCTTGATCCCGGCGCGGGCGATTCCGCGGGCGAGGGCGGCTCCGCGCTGGCGCCGGAAGTCGTTGGCAATTGCGTTGCACAGGTCCGCCGTGACCCCGAACGTCCCGGTGGGCGTAGAGTCGACGACCAACGTGCCGCGCCAGGGCGGATGGTAGGGGCGCCGCAGGCTCGTCCAGGCGATCGGCATCAGGTAGGCGATCGATGTCGTCGAATCGTGGACGGTAAAGCGATCGTCGTCGTCCGAGTCGCGCCACATGAACTGGTCGGGCTGGAGCGCGAGGAAGGCCGCGGTGCGAAGGCCGATCACTGCCGCCGCCTCGACGGTTTCTTCCGGTGTGCCGCCAAACTTGGCGAACTCCGACTCCGTGACCGGCACCAGCAGCATGCGCGGCACCCGGTGCGCGACGAAACCATGCTCGACGACGACCACAAGCTCGCCGGTCGCGACGGTCGGAATGATCCCGGCCTTCGGCGTCTTCACTGGCTTCGCCTTCGGGACGTTCGTCCCAGAGAGCTGCAGTGTGTCGACCAGCGCGCGATTCGCACGCGTGGCCGCCATCTTCGACGCCGCGGCGACCGCCTTCCGTTTCGCGTCGCCGGTGAGCGGGAAGGGCAGGCCCGAATCGCCGACCAGGGCGCGAGCAACCCGGTAGGAAACGTCCGCGTCGGTGCGCTCGCCCGCGGCCTCGAATGTCGCCCCGGCGAGGTAGTTCATGAGAGCACGCGTCCCGACGTCGACACTGTCCTTCCGGGTATCGAAGCTCTCGAGCAGCGCGCTGATCCTTCTCGCCTCGACCGCGCCACCAATCGCGTCGCCGCGGCGCAGATAGTCGAGCATCCCGTAGTAGTTCATCATCAGCCGCTCGGTCTGCGACGGCTCGTACGGGAGCGCGCCGTCGTTCGTGATCAGCGCGAGCAGGTTCTTCGAGATGCTCTTCGTGAACCGGTCGTCCGCGAGGATTGCGGCCTGATCGAGGGCATGCGCGGCGGTGCCGAACCGGCCGGCGTAGTAGAGCGTCGAACCCCGGTAGAGCGATGCGAGCAGTTCGTCGTCCGGTTCGAGCGAGCCGTTAGGCGCGACCAGCGCCGCGGCGCTGTCATAGGTGCCGTTGGACAATGATCGCCGCAGCGTGTAGTCCGACTGCGTCAGCCCGGCGCGGATCGCCTCGGGCGGCACTGGCGCGAGGCCGCGCGCACTGGTGTGAAAGCATGCCGCGGTGCTGAGCGACAGCATTGCTGCCGCCAGCACCGCGCGCGTACGTCGCACGGCGAGCCCGCGCGCCGTCATCCCGCTCGCCTCTAGCGCTTCTCGAGGACGATGATGCGTTCCTTCGCGTGCGCGATCGCGGCGGCCTGCTTGGCGTAGGCGTCGCCCACCGCATTGATCCGCTCCAGCTCGAGCTGGTGCAGGAAGCGTTTGTAACGCATCAGCGCCTCGATCGGGCGGAGCTGCTGGTCGAGCAGCGTCGCGATCCGGTACTGCAGCATCGGATCGTTAGGGAGGAGCACGCTGGCCTGGTCATAACGAGCGAGCGCCAGGCTCGCGTTGCCCGACGCGACCAGCTCGTCGCCCTGCTGGACCAGCGCGTTGCCGGTCGCGGTGGCCCGCGCCGCGGCTGACGCGTCACCGGCCTTCTGCACGATACGCATCCCGCTTGGCTCGTTGTACGCGTAGGACGCGACCCGGCCGTTCTGCACCTGGACGAGCGCGACCGCGCTCACCATGTCGCGCGGACTCTCGTTCTGGATCGCCGACGTGTAAATCGCGGCGTCGCCGGAGCGCCGCACCGACCATGCGGTCGGCGTCGTGCGCGTCGCGGCCATCAGCTGCGCTTCGTTCATCCCGAGCGCGACTTCCCCGCGGGTCACCGCCGCGCAAACGTCCGGCGTGCAGCCCGTCATCGCGGCCGCCATGATCGAGTCGCGCGTGTACGTGGTCCGTGCCTGGTCGCCGGCGGCGCGATCGCGCGCTTCGGCGATCTTCGCCTCCGAGTCCGGAACGCGCTCGCCGTTCCGCATCACGGTCACTGGCTCCGGATTGATCTTCCGCTGCGTGCAGGCGGCGAGGGCGAGAAGCCCCAGCGCGGCGGCGCGCGTCATGTTGCGTGTGGTCATTGGATCACCTGTGAAGTCAGAGTCCGACGCGCTTGCGGAGGACGTATTTCTTGATCTTGTGCTGGCCGATCCAGACCTTCGCGTTCGATTCCATGTCCACCATCGTCGCGTCGATCTGATAGAACACCACCTTCTCCTTCCCCTCGGAATCCTCGATCGCCTGGATCTCGCCCTGCAGCATGTAGCGTGCGCCAGTCTCGTTCGCGAGCTTCGCGCGCGTTGCGGCGTTCGCGTTCGTCTGCTGGTCGGCGCGTTCGTCGCGGATCTGGTCGCGCGCCGTGCCGCCCGCCATCACCTGCACCGCTCCGGAGTTGGTGAACGCGCGCTCGAGATCGTTGAGGAACGTTCCAACGGCGATGTGCTCGTAGGTCTTGTTCGAGAAGCCGCCGACGAGCACCGTCGGTGCGGCGCCTCCGTGCGAATCGCTGAAGCGCTTCAGCCAGGGCCCGTCGAGGCTCTGCTTGATCAGCTCATTGGCGACGAGGCGCGAATCGGTGTCGTTCCAGCGGCCCGACAGGTCGGTCACCGCCGCCGGGTCGATGCGGTTGACCTGCTTTGGCGAGCAGGCCGCCGCCGCGGCGACGAGCGCGATGAGTGCGCCGCGAGCGGTCAGCCGCGTGAATGAAAACTTGGCCATCTGAGTGGAACTCCGGGTGGGAGGTTCGTGCTGCCGCCTGCGCGGTCAGGCCTAACGCGTGGCGTCGTCGAGGCACCAGCTGGAACGCCCGCGAAAGAGCTCGGTCCAGGCTCCGCTGTTGTACTGCAGGAACAGGAGAAAAGTGTCACCACCAAACTTCCATCCTTCGAGTACCAGCTCCGCCGTGCCATTACCCGCGACGTCGACGTTGTCGACGAAGCGGCGGAAGTCTCCGGTCGACGCATCGCCGTCGATGACATGCTTGAACGACGGCGTATAGTCCGCCGAGCCCTCGCCACGATCGGCAACCACGAGCAGGTGCGACGTGTGCTCGCGCGCGGCACTCTGCTCGTCCGCCCGGGGGTCGACGAGCGTGATCACGATCGTCGGCCACTTCGAGACCCCTGTCACGACCGCGCTCGCGTGAAAATTGAGGCTGTCGAGCGCCGACTTCTCGATGCCGGCCCCCGCGGCAACACGCTCGGCGACCTGCCGTCCGATCCTGTCAACCTCGCTCTGAGCCATCGAGGTCACTGGATTCTCGTGCAACGCGCGCGTCGACGCAAACAGCGACACCGTGTAGCCGGGCCGTCCGGCGGCATCGAGGGTGACCGCTGCCTGCGGGACCATCAGCTTGCAGCTGGGAAGCGTGTAAAGGGGATCCTTCCCCTCCTCCCACATCCCCTGCCTGACGGTGACCTTGCCGATGGACCTGCCGGACTGATAGGCGGGGTACTCCGCGCCGGGTTTCCCGTACAGGTCGTCGAACTGCTTCCAACCCGACGCGCCGAGGGTGATCTGCTCGATCTTGCCGTCGCGAAGCACGCCGACGGGGATCATTCGCGGATCGTCGCGCTCGCCATAAATCTGGAAGAGCATGTCGGGGCGCGTGGTCAGGTCGAGACGCGCGGCCGCGGGCGGCTCAGGCGTCTCGGCGCTTGCCGTTCCGCTGGCCAGCTGCCGCGCCTTGTCGCACCCGAGCGCTAGAATTAGAGTGGTCGCGAGTAGGCGACGTCGCCCCATGCGCGCGTTCCGGTTGGAGGGACGCCCGGCGCCGTGGCGATCCATCCGCGACAGCCTCGGGCTCATCGAATTGCCACAAGCCATACCCAACACCCCCGACGCGAGCTTCCGGGCCGCTACCCGCGGCGTCAGAGCCGCGCTTGGTGCATCGGTCCACATACAGGACGCACTCGCCACGCTCGAGCAACGCCCGCGAAGCGATGAGCCCCCGCGCACGGCGCGCGTCCGTGCTCTCGAAAGTGGGGCATTTTCCGCCCGTTCTGTCCGGGGCCATCCGGAGCCTGGCTTCGTGGCGTTCCTCGACGGCGTTCAGCAGAGTCGCGTCGTGGCATACATCGACGGCGCGCCGATTGTCCACGGCACCGCTGCCGCCGTCGTGCGCGAGCGGCGCGATCGGCGCATGCATACCTGGCATTCGCGGGTCGAGTACAGGCTCTACGCGCCGCGCCAGCACCTGGCTCCCGAGGTCTGGCAAAACCTCGCCCCGCTGCAGCCGATCGACTCGTCCGCGCACGACGGTGACGATCCCCCGCTCTCGCGCCATCCGCTCAGCACCCTCGAGCGCGCCGTCCATCTTGTTCAGGGTCATCGTGAAGAGCTGGAACAGCGACTCGCTGAACGCTGGTGCGACCACGAGAGCCGGCCGCTCTTCGTCGACGGCGGGATCAGCGGCAGCGAGCGGGTCGCGCGCAACAGCTGCGTGGTCGGTGTCGTGAAAAGCCATCGCACGCTGTATGCGGTGGACGACGCACTCGAAGTCGTTCTCCGGCTCGGCGCGGCCGAGCGCACGAGCGTCTTCCTGATTGAACCGAAGCGACGCACCGCGGTCGCGAGCTGGTACCTGCGACTGCGCGATCCATCCGGCCGCGAGCCGACGTTCGGTCTCGTCCGCGTCGAGATCGCCCGCAACCCGACCGACGACGTCTCCAGCCGCGCTGATGAAGTGTCGCGTTGGCTCCTCGCCGAAGGAACCCCGCTCGCGTTGCCGGATGCGCGTTGGGATCGGATGGCGTACGGGATCAGGGATTCGGAGGAGTTCTTGAAGGCGATCACGTGAGGCGGGAGAACAGCGGAACCGCGTCGCAGCGACGCAGAGGCGCAGAGGTCCTCGCAGAGAACTGCACTGCGCCTCCGTGCCACCGGGTCACCGAGGGGGTTTTGAATACCAATAGCCCGATCGCCCGAGCGGGTATTTTTTTGGGCCCGCGTGGTGAGATGATCACACCCCGCGTGCCCCGAGTCGTCCAGGCCGTGGGGCAA
>JANMAM010000108.1:0-2829 GCA_031359795.1 Gemmatimonadaceae bacterium | reverse complement strand
CGACATCGACACGCTCGACACCGCGCTCAAGGCTGCCGATACAGGACACCTCGTCTTCAGCACGCTGCACACGACGGATGCGACGCAGACCATCAACCGCGTGCTGTCGTTTTATCCCCCGCACCAGCAGGCCGAGGTGCGGTTCGCGCTCTCGAGCGCGCTGCAGGCTGTCGTTTCATTGCGACTGGTACCACGCGCCGACAAGCCTGGCCGAATTCCAGCCGCCGAGGTGCTGATCAACACGGCTGCGGTGCGCGACCAGATCCGCGACATGACGAAGACGCTGAGCATTCCCGACCTGATCAAGGAAGGCACGGTCCAGTACGGGATGCAGAGCTTCGACCAGTCGCTCATGCACTGGTACTCGAAGGGAATCATCTCCTACGAAAGTGCCGTGTTCTACGCGACCAACCCCAGCGAATTCGCACTCCGTGTTCAGGGTGTCGCCGGCACGAGCGACTCCACCTGGAGCGGGTTCGAACAAGACGCTACCGCGTAAGGCTGCCGCAGAATGTTCAAGAAAGTACTGGTTGCGAATCGCGGCGAGATCGCGCTCCGCGTCATTCGCGCCTGCAAGGAAATCGGGGTCCAGACGGTCGCTGTCTACTCGGAAGCCGATCGCGAATCACTGCACGTCCGCTTCGCCGATGATGACGTCTGCATCGGCCCAGCGCCCGCCCGCGAGTCCTACCTTCGCATCCCGCGGCTGATCGCAGCCGCCGAGATCACCGGCGCGGACGCGATCCACCCGGGGTACGGATTTCTTGCCGAGAACGCGGAGTTCGCCGAGACGGTAACGGCGTCGAACATCACGTTCATCGGGCCGACCGCGGAACAGATCCGCGTCATGGGAAACAAGGCCTCGGCGCGCGCGGCAATGACCAAGGTAGGCGTTCCGATCGTGCCGGGGACCCCGGGCCCGGTCGAGGACGTCGACGAAGCGTTAGGCTACGCCAAGGAGATGGGTTTCCCCGTCATCATCAAGGCGTCCGCGGGGGGCGGCGGCAAGGGAATGCGGGTCGCGAAGGATGCCGATGAGTTCGCGCGTTCCTTCCAGCTCGCGCGCTCCGAGGCGTTGTCGGCGTTTGGAAACGGTGATGTGTACGTCGAGAAATACCTGCAACGTCCGCGGCACATCGAGTTCCAGATCCTCGGCGACAAGTTCGGCAACGTGATTCATGTTGGCGAGCGTGACTGCTCCGTCCAGCGGCGGCATCAGAAGCTGATCGAGGAGAGTCCGAGTCCGGCGGTCACCCCCGACCTGCGCAAGCGGATGGGCGATGCCGCGGTCGCCGGCGCGAAGGCAATTGAATACGTCGGCGCCGGCACGATCGAAATGCTGCTCGACGAGGATGGCTCGTTCTACTTCATGGAGATGAACACGCGCATCCAGGTGGAGCATCCGGTCACCGAGATGCTCTACGGCGTGGATCTCGTGAAGGAGCAGATTCGCGTGGCGGCCGGCGAACGGCTGTCGTTCACGACGCTGCCGGCCGCGCGCGGCCATGTGATCGAGTGCCGTGTCAACGCTGAAGATCCGGCCCGCAACTTCCAGCCCAGCCCGGGCCGCATCGACGTGTTCCACCCGCCCGGAGGCCCGGGGGTGCGGCTCGACACGCATGCGTACGCGGGCTATCGGGTGCCTCCGTACTACGACTCGATGATCGCGAAGGTGATCTGCCAGGGAAACACCCGGCAGGAAGCGCTGCGCCGGATGGAGCTCGCGCTCGAGAGCTTCATCATCGAGGGCGTCACGACGACGATGCCGTTCCTCGCGCGCGTGATGCGTCATCCGAAGTTCCGTGCGGGCGACGTCGACACGAAGTTCCTCGAACGCGAGCCGGACCTGATGAAGGAGCCGCTGTAGTGCGCCTCGACGTGTTCTTTGGCGTGCAGCAGTTGGCGACGAGCGACGTCCAGGGCCGCGTGGTTGCGGTCATCGACGTGCTCCGCGCGTCGACCACGATCGCCGTGGCTCTCGCGAACGGGGCCAAGGCGATCGTGCCGTTCGAAAGCTCAGAAGATGCCGTCAACCGCGCGAAGCAATTCGAGCGGCGCGATGTGAAGCTGGCGGGCGAGCGCAGGATGCACGCGATCCCCGGCTTCGACTTCGGCAACTCGCCGGCGGAGTTCACCCGCGAGATGATCGAGGGAACGACGATCCTGTTCACGACGACCAACGGAACGGCGGCCCTGCTCGCGGTGCAGGGAGCGCGGGACGTGGTCGTCGCGTCCTACGTCAATTTCTCGGCGACGCTGGCGATGCTGCGAGTCGCCGCGCGCGGCGGGACCGACGTATCGATCGTCTGTGCGGGCCGTGACAAGCAGTTCTCGCTCGAGGATGCGGCCTGCGCCGGGCGGTATGCGCGCTACATCACGCAGCGGCTTCCCGGCGCGGTGATGAACGACGCGGCGCTGGCGTGCACGATGATCGATCGCCGTTATGGCGACAACCTGACACGGTTGTTCAGCGAGGCGTCACACGGCAAGGCACTCGCTGACGCCGGCTACTCCGACGATCTCGTGCTCTGCGGAAGCGTCGACGCCTATCCCGTCCTTCCCGTTTACTCGGACCGGCAGATCACGAAGCTCGGTCCCGAGCGGGAGCGTTAGGCTGTCGACGGTCCGGCGCGAGCTGGCGGGGATCGGCTTCCTCCTCGCCGCGGTGTTCCTCGGCGGCGTCCTCGCCGCGCAGGGCATGGCCGACCTGCGCTATGGGGCAGGGGTGCGGACGAACTTCGGCGTGGTTGGAATCGGCCTCGTCGCGCTGGTGTCCGTACTCGGCTGGGCGGGGGCGCTCTGGCTGCCGTTGCTGCCGGCGGTGCATGC
>JANMAM010000105.1:0-56202 GCA_031359795.1 Gemmatimonadaceae bacterium | reverse complement strand
CTCGTCCCTGGTACGGGCCGGTCACGCGCGACGGGCAACGGCGCCACTCTCCGAATCTCTCGTCCCAGCATCGCAGTTTTCCACGTTCCTCATCCCCCGTCGCGCTCGTCGCCTTAGGCGACGACGCTTCGCCGCATCCCTAGTCATCCATGACCGACCAAGGGACGAGGAAACGGCGCAACAGCAACGGCGCGGCTCCCTTGTCTTCACATCCTCATCCCCGTAAGCTCCCTGATTATCGCGTCGGTGTACGCCTGCGCTCCCGCGATGTTCGGGTGTCCGATCGACGCGGTCCGGCATTTCCCCGCGTCCGGCAGCAGGCTCACTTTCCCATAACGATCGATGCATTGCTCGATCCGTCCCGTCTTCGCCGGATCCGCGGCATCGGCTGGCCAGAGCCATGTGTCGGCCGCCCCGATCGCGTTGCGCGGTCCGAACTTCGGATCGACGAAGCGATAATCCCGCTGAAACGTGTGGTTCACCTTCGCGATCGCGGTCCGATACGAGGTCGTCGCCGTCCGGTGAAAATCCGCGCATCGCTTTGCCAGTCGCCGGCGAAGCTTCGGCTCGCCACCGTAGCCGCGTGCGAACGCGGTGAACTGCGAGGGAACGCCGAGCACGCCGACGTTGAGCAGCGCGGGACCGAGCACACTGATGTCGCTCACCTCGGACACGATCTGGTAGTAGCCGGTCACCAGCACTTTCGCGTTCGGAAACAGCGTCACGACGTCGGCCAGCAGCGCTGACATCGCGATGCGGCAGCTCCTTCTCGTCAGCGGGAGAAGGTTGCCGTACGCTGGGTTGAGGATGTGCGTGATGTCGACGTCGTTGATCCCGCCGTCCATCAGCAACAGGTCGACTTCATCGTTAGGCGCGACCGGCGACGGCCCGCCAGCGCACATTGCCGGTCCCTTCCCCGCCGCCCACCACGCCTGCGCCGTGATCGAGGGCGACAGGTTCGGCGGCTCCCCCGCGTAGACGGTCTTGTAGGTGCAGGCGGTGTCGTCCGGACGACGCGCGATCACCGCACCGGAATGCGCGAACACCGTCAGCGTTACCGGCACCTGCAGCCGCTGCTCGAGCCACGCGCGCGTCTGCGAGGTGAACTTTGCCTCGGTCGGGAGTCCCTGCCCCCACACGATCGAATCGCCGATCGCGACGACGTTGAACGGCCGCGTCGAGTCCCAGCGGCGCCGGGCGGGCGCGGTCGCTGCCGTCGCGGTGCGCCGCGGAACAGCACCTAACGCGGCGGTCGCCAGCGTGGCGAGACCAAGCTCCTTCAGGAACTGCCTGCGGTCGGGAACAGCGCTCAAAGGCAGAGTCGGAAATGGGGTCGGTGCGTCTCGCGTTAGGCATTCATGCCGTGTCGCCCGATCGGCGATCAGAGCCCGGCTCGTTTCCATACGGCGAGCGCATGCCATCGGCCGTCGGCTCGGCCGTGGCTGGGCCGGTGTCGTCTTCGCGCAGGAAGTCGATGAAACCCCGCACGGGATCGGCGGTGAGCAGGATGACGTCGAACGAATCGCCGACACGCACACGTCGCCTCCCGCGTACCAGGCGCCCCTCGACCGCCTCGGGCGAAATCAGGATCCACGTGGCCTTCGGTGTGGTACCGGTGACGGTCGCGTGGAACGTGTCGCCGATCCGCTCACGCAGCGTGAGCGCAGCTGCTCGCTTTCGCTTCGCCCGATCCTCCTTCGCCGAGTCGATGCCGGTCGAATACTCGAAGTCGATGAAGCCGTGGACGCTGTCGGTGTTGATCAGCTTGACCTTGACCTTCATCCCCGTCGTGAGGGATTTGTGTCCGCGCACGACTCGGCCCTCGGCCGAGCCATCGGCCAACCGTACCCACGTCCCGTTTTCCGACGCCCCCGTCACCTCAGCGTCGAATGTCTCGCCGATCCGCGAGTGCAGACGGTCAGCCGCGACCTTCTTCCGGCGACTCCGCTCGAGCTTGCGCGCGGCACCGTCGACCTCGTGGACGAAGTCGATGAAACCCTTGTTCGCGTCAGCCGACGCGAGCGTCAGGCGCACGGTGTCTCCAACATCGAGCCCCGCTCCTCCCCGTACGACTCGCCCTTCCACCGGTGGGCTGATCAGGCGGGCGTAGACTCCCTTCGGTGACGAAGCCGTGATGACCGCCGCGAAGCTCTCGCCAACGCGCTCGGCGAGCATCGCCGCGCCAGCGATCTTCCGCATCGTGCGCTCGACCTTCCGCGCTGCCTCGCCGCGCTCGGTGCAGCGCCGGGCGATCGCGACCAGTTCTTCGTCGGTGTACGGACGCGGACCGCCCGAACGGACCGCGCGGAGCAGCCGCTGGGTGACGAGATCGGCGAAGCGACGGTTAGGCGCGGTCGAGTGGACATAGTCGGCGACAGCGAGCCCGAAGTGGCCGGCGGACCTTCTATCCCCGAGCCGCCGCTCGAGCACGTACTCGCCGGGTCCGAGCAGCTTGACCACGGAGAGCGAGAGATCGGGGAAGTGCTCGGGGTCCGCTTCGCGACGACGGGCGAGGAACTCGCCGAGGGCCTTGTTGTCGGGCGTGTCCGGCAGCTTGTCGCCCAGCTCCGCCGCGAGTGCGACGATTCGATCCCATCGCTTGGGCTCGCGGACGACCCGGCGAATCGAGGGAGCACCGTTCTCGAGCAGAAACACCGCGACCGACCGGTTCGCCGCGACCATGAAATCCTCGATCAGGTCACGCGCGCGATTACGGCGAGTGACCGCCAGGTCGACGACCCGTCCATTGACGACGACGGGCGACGCCTCGATGCTCTCGAAGTCGAGTGCACCCGCGAGGCTTCGCGCCTTGCGCAGCCGCTGTGCCGCCTCGTCCTGCATCCTGACCTGCGCCTCGAGCTCGGGCCAGCGCTTCATCGCCGGCGGCTGGGGGCCGGTATTCTCGAGCCAGCCGCCAACGCCCTCGTAGGTGAGCTTGGCGCGATTGTGGACGAGCGCGCGATAGACCTTCGCGCCCTCGAGCGCTCCGTTCATCGCGACATCGAACTCGATCACGACCGCGAGCCGGTCCTCGCCTTCGTTGAGCGAGGTGAGATCGGTGGACAACCGTTCCGGCAGCATCGGGAACACCGCGACGCCGGTGTAGACCGACGTCGTGTTCGCCGCAGCGTGCTCGTCGGCCGCCGAGTGGAGGGCAACGAGCGTGTCCACGTCGGCGATGCCGATGCGGACCCGGATCGTGCCGTTAGGCAGCCGATCGGATGCCTCGATCTGGTCGAGATCGCGCGACGACCGGTTGTCGATGGACGACCAGGGCAGTGCGCGCAGGTCGACCGTGTCGGGGGGAAGCGCGTTGTTGGACGGGTCGTCGAGCGAACCGACCTCGCGCATGACGTCGGACGAGAACACAGGATCAAAGCCGTTCGCGCGCATCGCCGCTTCCGCTGCGGCGAATAGTCCCGTACCAGGTGACGAAGTAGCCATGGGTCGGATCAACGCAAGGAACACTCCCGGGAGCTGCTGTTCGTGACGAAGGGCTCGGGGAGGAGACCCCCCCCCGAGCCCTTCGGCTGCTCTGCGGATCCGGCGTCGCTACATCGACCGCTTCATCGCATCGGCTCTCACCACCGCGACATCGGGACCGTTGAAGTTGAAGCGCGCGACCTTCCGGAACATCGCCTTCGCTTCCTTCTTCTTCCCCTCTCCCTCGAGGGCGAGCGCGCGCTCGTAAATGATGAACATGTCGTCCTGGTTCGCCTGCGCGAGGTGGGTCGACGCGTCGGCAAAATCCTTCTGTTCCAGCGCGAGCACACCGAGCACTGCGTGCGCGTTCTGATTCTTCCGCGGATCCGAGGTCTCGGCCATGATCCGCATGATGTCGTCGGCCTTGGCCTTCGCGAGACTCACGTCCCCGCTCCGCGCGGCGAGCAAGCCGTCGTAGTAGGCGATGTCTCCTTCGACGAGATCCTTGACCCTGGTCTCGGTCGCCAGGGCGACCTGCTCCCTCACGAGCGGCGTGCGCTGGGCCAGCGCGCGCGATGCGCTCGCGAAGTCGCCGGTCTCGATCGCCATCTGCGCCTCGGACGTCAGCGCAGCGATCTTCGCCCCGAGCTTGTCCGTCACGTCCATCGAATCGATTCGCGCGACGAGCGCGTCGAGCTCGGCGATGGCCTGCTTCGGATTCCCCTCGTGCGCGGCGACGTACGCACGGAACATCGCGTAGGACGCCGATTCATTGCGCTTGGCGAGCCTGGCTGCCGCGTCGTAATCGGCGCGCGCCGCATCGTAATTGCCGAGGAACGATTCGACATGGCCGCGCTGCTGCAACGCCAGCGATTCAGTTGGATCGAGCTCCGCGGCGCGCGTGTAGGCGATGCGCGCCAGCGGCAGCTGATTCATCGCGCGGTAATAGCTCCCCTGCGTGACGAATGACTGCGCTTCCCTGGGTTCGAGCGCGACCATCCGGGCGACATATTGCTTTGCCTTCGCGGGATCCGTCGGCTGCAGGGTCATGTATGAGTAGGCGAGCTGCCGGTACGCGGGCCAGAACCCGGGTCCGACCGCGATCGCCTTCTTCAGTGTCGCGCGGGCATCCGCGTGGTTGCCCATCTGCTGCTGCACGCCGGCGAGCTCGAGGTAGGCGCGCGGATTTTTTGGCGTCGCGACGATGAGCTGGCGGGCGAAGCCTTCGGCACCAGCGTAGTCGTTGACGAGCGTCTTCTGGGCGATCGCAATCTGGAGCTGCTCGGCGCGGCTGGCATGTTCACCAAGCTTCGCTGCCGCGGCGAGCGCTACGTCGTACTCGCTGAACGTCGTCGACGCGTTGGCGATGCCGAGCTGCGCGAACGCTGACGTGGAGTCGGCGGCGAGCGCCTCCCTGAAATGCTCCTGCGCGTCGGTGACGTGTCCGAAATCGAGCGCGCGCTGCCCAAGCTCCGCGTGCATCCGCGCCGCATTGGACGACGTCGACATGGGTAGCATCGCCAGCGACACGTTCGCGCGGTTGCTGACTGGGGTGGCGTAGCGATCCTGCTGCGCAAGGAGCGTGTCGGGCGACGGTGCCGCGAGGGTGAGCGCGGCGATCGAGACGAGAAGGGTCCGAATCACGTGGGACCTCCGTGGTCCTGGCCGGCGACCGCGCCGGCGGTGCTCGTCCGATCGAACGACGTGGGGCTTTCAGGGATCGGAAGAGACTGGAATCATAGCTCAGCCCGGATCGCGCGGTAAGGTCGGCCGCGCGTAGTGCGGGGCTGCAAACTCAACGCTGGGACGGTGGCTTTGCGGAACCGCGCCGCAGAGACGCAGAGGCGCAGAGGCCTCGCAGAGAACTGCAACCGCGCCACCGAGCTCCGGGACACCCCGGATTGCAACAGCTTGAACACTGAGACTTTCTGCCGGGGCCTGAACAGATTGGGGCAAGCGGGGGGAGGTCGTCGCGCCACGAGCTGAATGACTTGGGGCACGCCTGGTGAGTTGGTCTCGGCACGCGTGCCCCAAAAATATCCCGGCTCGTGCGATCGCATCGATCTCTGCGCGTACTCTGCGCCTCTGCGTCTCTGCGGCGCGGTTGATCTTCAATCATCCGCTCCCCGCGCAGACGAACTGCCCTCAGCAGCACTTCCCGCCCGGCCGCTCGAATCGATCGTGCTGGCGTCTCGCGAACAGCTCGGCGGGCGAAAGCAACGGAGCGCCGGGATGCCGAGCCCGCATGTGTGTCGCGTATCGCTCGTAGTCCGGCACCCCGGCGATCGCTCGCAGTGCGGCGGCAACGCTCGATAGCAGATGGCGAAGCTTGCTCATCTTCAATCACCCGCCATGGCGACGTGCGGAGTGGGCCCGTAGTCCGCCGGCACTTCTGTCGAACGCAACGCCTTTCTGCCGCGCAGGATCGCCGTCCATTGAACCAGCGACGCGACCAGAATGATCACGACCGCGAGCATGAACGCGCCCGCAACCGCTGCATCCAGTCGCTCGTTGAAGATCATCCGCCGGACGTCGGCCGCGCTCCTCCCCACCGGCAGCACGCCGTCAGCGAGACCCCGCGACAGCGCGGCCGCCTTCGCGAGAAAGCCTAACGCTGGATTGGGCGACATCAGCTTCTGCCACCCGGCGGTCAGCGTGACGGTCACGAGCCAGGCGAGCGGCACGAGCGTGACCCATGCGCGGCGCGCCCGTCCGCTGTTGATGATCACGCTCGTTCCGACGCAGAGCGCGACCGCGGCGAGCAGCTGGTTCGAGATCCCGAACAGCGGCCAGAGCGAGTTGATGCCGCCGAGCGGGTCGAGCACACCCTGGTAGAGGAAATAGCCCCAGAGCGCGACGAAGAGCGCGCTCGCGATCACCACCGCCGGGTACCATGAGACGCGGCCGAAGGGCTCCCAGAGGTGCCGGCCGAGATCCTGGAGCACGAACCGCCCGACCCGCGTCCCGGCATCGAGGGTCGTGAGGATGAACAGCGCCTCGAACATGATCGCGAAGTGGTACCAGAGCGCCATCCCGCCTCCGCCGCCTAACGCGCTGGAGAAGATGTGCGCCATTCCGACCGCCAGGCTCGGCGCCCCGCCCACCCGGGAGAGCAGCGAGCTCTCGCCGACCTGTGCGGCCAGCGACGTCAATGTCTCCGGTGTCACGACGAATCCCCACTGGCCGATCGCCAGCGCCGCGCTCTCGGCGGTCGTCCCGATCGCCGCCACCGGCGCGTTGATCGCGAAATAGACGCCGGGCGTCAGCACGCATGCGGCGATCAGGGCCATGATCGCCACGAACGACTCCATCAGCATCGCCCCGTAGCCCACCAGCCGAGCGTCAGGCTCACGCTCGAGCAGCTTCGGCGTCGTTCCGCTGGCGACGAGCGAATGGAATCCGCTCACCGCGCCGCAGGCAATCGTGATGAAGGCGAAGGGGAAGACCTTTCCCGCGAACACCGGGCCGGTGCCATCGGTGAATCGCGTCAACGCGGGCATCTGCAGCGGCGGCAGCGTGACGAGGATTCCGATCGCGAGCGCGAGCACCACGCCGATCTTCACGAACGCCGACAGATAGTCGCGCGGAGCGAGCAGCAGCCAGACCGGGAGCACGGACGCCGTGAAGCCGTAGGCCATGATCAGCAGCGCGAGCGTCGTTCCGCTGAGCGTGAACATCGGTGCAATCGCCGGATCCTGCGCCGCCCACCGGCCGGCGTAGAGCGCAACGATCAGCAGGGCGACGCCGATCGCGCTCGCCTCGAGCACCCGTCCCGGGCGCAGCCAGCGCAGGTAGATCCCCATGAAGAGCGCGATCGGGATTGTCAGGCCGATCGTCACCGTGCCCCACGGACTCGACCGGAGGGCATTGACGATCACGAGCGCGAGCACCGAGATCAGCACGATCATGATGCCGAGCACTGCGAGCAGTGCGGTGACTCCGGCGACCGGACCGATCTCCTCCTTTGCCATCTGTCCCAGCGATTTGCCGTCGCGCCGCACCGACGCGGCGAGGATGACGAAGTCCTGGACCGCGCCGCCTAACGCGACGCCGACGATGATCCAGAGCGCGCCGGGCAGGAAGCCGAACTGCGCTGCCAGCGTTGGCCCGACGAGCGGGCCGGGCCCGGCGATCGCCGCGAAATGGTGGCCGAAAACGATCCAGCGGTTCGTCGGCACGTAGTCGCGCCCGTCGTCGAGCCGCTGCGCGGGCGTGCGACGGGTCGCCTCGAGCGCGAACACCTTCGCCGCGATGAACTTCGAATAGAACCGGTAGGCCACCGCGTACGTCGCGAACGCCGCGACGAGCAACCATGCCGCGCTCACCGTCTCGCCGCGGCTCAGGGCGAGGCGCGCGATCGCGCCGGCGCCGGCGAGCGCGACGACGATCCAGCCGATGATCGAGAGTGGCCTTATGGGGCGCATCATGCGCCCCAAGGTGTCCAGCGCGGCGGCCGGCGGCTAGGGCGCGGCACTAGCCGTCGCGTCCCTCGCCCCGCACCTTAGTCTCCACCCCACGAGCTGACCTGTCTCCCAATCCTTCGCTTCGATGATGCGCGCACAACCGTTTCGCCACTTCGGCCACTACCTCGCCGCCGCACTCATTGTTTCCGCCGCCGCCGGCTGCAAGGCAAAGGACGGCGCCGCCGATGGCGCAGCTGCCGGCGCCACGACGAAGACCATCGGCGTCAGCCTCCTCACCCGCGAGCACGACTTCTATCGCGAGCTCGAGGCGGGACTCGAGGAGGCGGCGAAACGACACGGATACCGGGTGATCATCACGACCGGAGACTTCGACCTCGCGAAGCAGCAATCCGCGATCGACAACTTCATCGTCCAGAAAGTCGACGCGATCATCGTCTGCCCGACGGACACCAAGGGCATCGCGCCAGCGATCGACAAGGCCAACGCCGCGAACATCCCCGTCTTCACCGCGGACATCGGTGCCGAAGGGGGCAAGGTCGTCTCGCACATCGCGTCGGACAACGTCGCCGGGGGGCGGCTCGCCGCTGAATACCTCGCCAAGGTGATTGGCGGCAAGGGAAACGTGGGCATCGTCAGTCAGCCCGAGCTGCAGTCGGTGATCGACCGCGAGACTGGCTTCCGCGAGGCAATCGCCAAATTCCCCGACATCAAGATCGTCTCGACGATCAATGGCGCCGGCGTGCGCGACCGGTCGCTCAAGGCCGCGGACGACATGTTCCAGGCCCACCCTGACATCCGCGGCGTCTTCGCGATCAACGACGAGACCGCACTCGGCGTCCTCGCCAGCGCGACGTCGCACAACATGAAGAACCTGACCATCGTCGGTTACGACGCCGCGCCCGAGGCACTGAAGGCGATCGCCGCGGGCTCGCAACTCAAGGCCGACGTCGCGCAGCAGCCGCGCACGATCGGGACGCAGACCATCGACGCCATCGCCGATCATTTCGCGGGTAAGCCGGTGCCGGCGCGCATCGCCGTTCCCGTGCGCATCATCGACGCGGACTCGGTCAGGGCGATGAGCAAGGCACCGACCACCTGAGCGTGACCTCGACCGCTCCCCCTGGCGTCGCGCGCGAGGCCGATCCGGGGCCGGGCCGCCTCGCCCTGCACCGCCGCCGCGCCGCCGAATACGCGCTCGCGGCGGCGACGCTCGTGCTCGTCGCGATCTTCGCGTCGATCGCGCCGGGCTTTCTCTCGGTGGCGAACGCGGTCAACATCGCGCTGAGCATCGCGATCGTCGGCATCCTCGCCGTCGGGATGACCGCGGTCATCCTCACCGGCGGCATCGACCTCTCGATCGGCTCGGTGCTCGCCCTCGCCGGCGTTGCCGCGGCGATCGTCGCGACGAGGGGTGCGCCCTTCATCGTCGTCCTGCTCGTCGCGTTAGGCGTCGGCGCGCTCACCGGTGTCGTCAACGGATCGTTGATCGCCTATCTCCGCGTGCCCCCATTCGTCGCGACGCTCGCGATGCTGACCGCGGCACGCGGCCTGTCGTTCATCATCTCCGAAGGACGCAGCATTGGCGGGCTGCCGCCCTGGTTCGGATCGCTCGGCCGGACCGTCGTCTTCGGCATCCCCGCACCAGTGCTGGTGATGGGGGCGGTGATGGCGGGCGGCGGGGTGGTCCTCAGCCGGATGGTCTTCGGCCGCCACATCTACGCGCTCGGCGGAAACGCCCAGGCGGCCTGGCTCGCCGGCATCCGCGTCAAGCACGTGACGTGGCTCGTCTACACCCTCAACGGCACGCTCGCCGGGCTCGGCGGCCTCGTCCTCGCGTCCCGGCTCGGTGCCGGGGTGCCTAACGCCGGGGTGCAGTACGAGCTCGACGTGATCGCCGCCGTCGTTGTCGGCGGCACGTCGCTGAGTGGAGGACGCGGCAGCATCGGCAGCACCCTCTGGGGGACGGTCTTCATCGGGGTGCTCACCAACGGCTTGAACCTCGCCAACGTCGACCCGTACGTCCAGAAGATCGCACTCGGCGTCGTCATCGTGATCGCCGTCATCGCCGACGGCCTCGGACGCCGGCACGCATAACAGGTGGACAGGCGATGACCATGCGCATCGGGATCGACCTCGGCGGCACGAAGATCGAGGGAATCGCGCTCGCCGAGAACGGGGAGATCCCCGTTAGGCGCCGCGTACCGACGCCCAGCCAGTACGAGCCGACGCTCGACGCGATCGCCGAGGTGGTCGAGGCGGTCGAGCGTGCGGTCGACGTCCGCTGCACCATCGGCATCGGGATCCCCGGCACGGTGATGCCATCGACGGGGGTGGTGAAGAACGCGAACTCGGTCTGCCTCAACGGCCAGCCCTTCCAGCGCGACCTCGACCTCCGGCTCGGACGCACCGTCAGGCTGATGAACGACGCAAACTGCTTCGCGCTGAGCGAGGCTGCTGACGGTGCAGCGGCGGGCGCGCCGATCGTGTTCGGCGTGATCCTCGGTACGGGTGTCGGCGGCGGCATCGTCGTCGACGGCAAGTGCCTCATCGGCGTGAACCAGATTACCGGCGAATGGGGCCACAACCCCCTCCCCTGGCCAACCGGGGACGAGACCCCGGGCCCCACCTGCTACTGCGGTCGCCGCGGCTGCATCGAGGCGTTCATATCGGGACCGTCGTTTGGTCGCGATCACACCAGGCATACCGGACAAACCGTGACCACGCGCGACATCGTGAAAGCCGCGCGCGATGGCGATCCCGAGTCGGCGGCGACGATGGAGCGGTATCACGATCGTCTCGCCCGCTCCCTGGCGACGGTGATCAACATCCTCGATCCGGATGTCATCGTGCTCGGCGGAGGGATGTCCAACGTTCCAGGACTCGCCGAGGCGGCGCAGGCGCGGTTAGGCGGCTACGTCTTTTCCAATACGATCGAGACGCAGATCGTGCACAACATGCACGGGGACTCGAGCGGCGTGCGTGGCGCGGCCTGGTTGTGGCCGGTGGGGAGCAGGGCCTGAGCGGGCGTCCGGATAGCTGTAAGCTGTAAGCCGCAAGCAGGCAGCGAACGGCGTCATAACGCGCTGAAGTTCCGCGGTTCGCTGACTGCCTGGCGCTTACGGCTCACAGCTCTCCGGTCCTGTGACTACTTCTCGCCTCGCAGCCGCACGATTGCCATCGTCTTGTCGAGCCGGTCGCCACCGCGGTGCTGCACGTTCACGAAGAGACGGTCGCCGCCCTTCTCGAAGTAGATGCCCGTCGGCTCGGCGTCGCAGTCGGTGAGCGACGCGAAGCGTGCGACGCTCGCCGCTGGCCCGCTCGATCCACTGTTCGGCGTCGCGACCCAGATGTCGTCGCCCAGGCGCTTGCTCGGGAATGCGCCGCCCGGATCTTCGGCGATATAAAGATTGCCCGCGCGATCGAGCGCGAGATTGTCGGGCATCGAGAATTCCGGCGTCGCATTGAGGCCGACACGAACGTAGTCGGAGATGTGCGCTGTCGAGTGCTCGCGGCCGCCGTTTGGCTCGCGGAGGTCGATCTCGAGGACGCGGTGCTCGCTGGTGATCGCTACGTAAAGCACGTTCGCGCCACCCCGGTTGTTGCCAGTCGACGTCGCCATCTCGACATCCTCCGGCCTTCCGTATCCGGTTGCGCCGACGGCATCAGCAGCGGCGCTGGCGTCGATCTGGACCGCGGTGCGATCGAGCGGTACCCACTCCGCGTCACCTGTGCGATCGCCATCCGTCTCGGTAATCCGGAGCACGTAGGTCTGCCCGCTCGACAGGTCGCCCTTCGTGTCGGGAACGAACTTGAAGATGTACCCGGGCGTGCGCTCGCTGATGGTATAGAGATTCCCCTGCGGATCGAAACGCATCCCTTCGTGCGACTTCGATCCGATCGCCGGACGAGCGATGATCTGGTCGATCACGCTCGGATCATCCTTGCTCGGGACCAGTTCATAAACGAGTCCCGCGACTGCCTGCGGATACTGTGGGTCGCGGAACCGCGCAGTGTTGGTTTCCTCGGCGATCAGCAGCGTTCCCCATGGTGTCCATGCGGACCCGTCGAGCGCTTCCCAATCGATGCGCTGCGCGATCGTCTTCGTGATTCCCGTCTCGAGGTCAGTAACCGAGACAGATCCATTCGAGCCGACTTCGTGCGGACGGTACACGAATCGGCCGGCCTGACGGCCGTTCTCGTTCTGGGTATTCATGTCGCCGACGTCAGCGAAGGCAGGCTCGCTCGCAAGGACCAGTTGATCGTATCCAGCCGGAAGAACGAGCGGCTTGACGGGGTCACCGCCGGGAATCGTGCATGCGGCCGACGTGGCGAGCGGAGTGAACTGGAACGGGCCGGAAGCGAAGTCCCCGCGCGCGAGAGAGGGCTGCGTCGCCGCTGGCGATGTGAAAGTCCCTGCGTCGGACGAACAGCCCGCGACCGCCGCGGTTACACACCCGACGGCCATCAGCGCACCGAGCCGTGATCTCTGCAACATGCAATTCCTCCTTCGTCTCATGGACCGGCCGGCGGGGTGCCGCTCCGCATTGCGGGGAGTCGCGTGACTACCGGAGCGCGAATGTTCGCGGGAGCGTATCACGGCGGCGCGACGCACCCGTCTCGGTGTCGTACCGGTCAGCGCCGGAATCGCGGCGCATCTGTTACACGTTCGCGCTGATCCCGTTGCGCATGAAGACCATGCTTCGTTCCACCTGACGCTCTGGAGCGCGCGTGACACGTAACATGGTATTCGCAGTGATCGCGACGCTGATGCTCGCCGGCATTCTCGGAGTCACCGCGAGCGGCGAGTCCCGCGCCACGGCAGTGGCGACAGCTTTCGCGGCCGACAGCGCCTCCATTCGCTTTGTCGCCATCTATGCACGCGGTCTCGATCGAGTCGATCGCGCCCTGGTCCAGCTGGACGATGCGCTCGCCGCAGGGGACACGTTGGCGTCGCGGCGGGCGTTTCGTTCAGCGCGGGCGGCGTACAAGCGCATCGAAGTCTTCACCGAGTATTTCGCGCCCGATGCCGCGCGGCAGTTGAACGGCGTGCCGTTGCCCCGCGCCGAGCAGGAGGACCCGGAAACACCGCTTCCGCCAATCGGCTTGCAGGTCGCCGAAGGCGCCCTCTTCCCCCAGGTCGATGATCAGCGGGTCGCCGAGATCCGAGGGCAGATACCGTACATGCGCGCGGCTGTGGCGCAGATGAAACGCATCGGTACGGACACCATGCCCGGTGACGGGTTTGCGTTCGACGCGATCCGGCACGAGATCGCTCGCGTGACGACGCTCGGCATCGCCGGCTTCGATGCATCCGCCAGTGGTGACGCGATCCCCGAGGCAGCGCATGCGCTGCGCGGCGCGCATGACGCGCTCGCACCGTGGCGCGCCGCGTTGAAGCTTCGCGCGCCCGCGACCTTTCGTGCTCTCGAGATGCGGTTCGCGGCAGCGATCGCCAATCTCGACGAGCATCCCGGCTTCGACGACTTCAGCCGTCTCGAGTTCATCACCGGGTATTCGACGCCGCTCGCGCTCGCCGTTGCCGATGCGCAACGCGCGCTCGGCGTCGGACCCGCTCCGCGCCCGCGCGCATGGTCCAATCGATCGGCTGGCATATTCGATCGGGACGCGGTCGACCCGATGTTCTTCGCGGCAACGGATGCCCCAGTTCCTTCGCCAGCGCTTATCACGTTGGGCAGGGAGCTGTTCTTCGAGCCCGCGCTCTCCGCGGGTGGGCAGCGCTCCTGCGCGACCTGTCATGTCCCCGAGTTCGCGTTCACCGATGGGCGCCGTCAGGCGCGGCTCCTCGCCGGCCACGGAGGCGGCGCACGCAACACGCCGACGCTGCTCAACGCCGCGCTCCAGCCATCGATTTTCGCTGACGATCGCGTCCGCACGCTCGAGGATCAGGCAACGGACGTCCTCGGCAACGCCGGCGAGATGGGTGGGTCGTTGCAGCTGGCGTTCGAGACCCTCGTCCAGCGCGGCGACGCGCGGCGCTTCGCGGTCGCGTTTGGCACGACGGCGGATAGCGCGCTCACCCCACAGTCGGTGCGGCTGGCGCTCGCGGCCTACGTTCGTTCACTGGTCGCGATGCGTTCCCGCACCGATCGTGCGCTGGCGGGGGACGCGAGCGCGCTTTCGGACCAGGAGCGGCAGGGCTTCGAGCTGTTCATGGGAAAGGGGCGGTGCGGCACCTGCCACTTCGCCCCGCTCTTCAACGGTGCGACCCCGCCGATGCTGGTGGAAAGCGAGATGGAGGTAATCGGAGTTCCGGCACGGGCCGCGCGCGGTGCGAAGATAGACAGCGATCCCGGGCGCTATCGGGTCCGGCGAATCGAGCAACACCTCCATGCGTTCCGAACGCCGACCCTCCGCAATGTCGCGCTCACCGGGCCATACATGCACAACGGCGTCTTCCGCAGGCTCGAGGAAGTCATCGACTTCTACGATGGCGGCGGCGCGCATGGCATCGGCATCGAGCTGCCGAATCAGACTCTCCCGGTGGACTCGCTTCGTCTCTCGCGCCTGGAAAAGCGCGCGCTCGTCGCTTTCCTCGGAACGCTGACCGACACCGTCGGCACGACCGCGCGACCGTAAGGGATCCGTCGCACAAGCCCTCTACGCCGGCCGTTGGTGGCTCGTCATCCCTCGCATCACCGTTCCCATGATCCGTACGCGCGCCCAGCGTGGCAGCGGAGACAGCGACCAGGTCAGCACCTTCGAGAGCATTCCGGGGAGAACGGTGGATCGGTTCCCGAGCGCGGCGAGAGTGCCGCGCGCAACGTCGTCGGGGGTCAGTGCGGCGCCCATTCGCATCCCGGCGCGGGCGGCGAAGCCGCTGTTGGTCGGCCCGGGCGCCGACGCCAGCACGCTTACTCCGCGGGGCGCGAGCTCGACATGGAGCCCGTCGGCCAGCGTCTGGACGTATGCCTTGGTCGCCGAATAATGAGCAGCGTACGGCGTCCCCTGAAACGCGACGATGGAGCTCATGAGCACGATCCCACCCCTGCCTCTCGCCGCGAAGCGCCGGGCGTAGCCGTGGGTCAGCGCCGTGACCGCGCGGCAGTTCACGTATAGCATCGCGAGCTCCTCGTCGATGGACGAGTCGATGAAGAGTCCCGAGGTGCCGTAGCCGGCGGCGGCGACGAAGAGCCCGATATCGAGAGCGGCTGTCCCGTCGAGCAAGGCGCCGATCGACTCCGGCTTCGCCAGATCGAGGGCGATCGAGCGCGCCTCGATGCCGCACTCGCGTCGCATGTCAGCGGCGGCTGTTTCGAGCGCTGCGCCGTCTCTCGCGACGAGCACGAGGTGGATTCCATCGCTCGCGAGCCGGCGGGCGATCGCCAGCCCGATCCCGGACGACCCGCCGGTGACGACCGCCCACGGCCCGAACCGCGCTTGCAGCGCCGGTGTCGACCGATGGTGATTCGCGGACGGTGGAGGGGTCGTGCCACGAAGTGTAGACGTTGTCATATTATTTAACGTTGTTAGGCAATGTGCGCGAGCGATCCTGTTCCAGCTTCGGGTGCATCACTTCCGGCTGCCCCGCGTCAGCCCACGCATCAACGCATCGGAGAGGCGCGCCGACGTTTTGCGGAGATCTCGCCAGGGGATGGTGCTGCCCTCACCCATCGCGATGTGGAGGGCGACCAATCCGTGCAGCGAGCCCCAGCACATCTGCGCCACCTCGTCCGGACTGTCATATCGAGCGCGGAAGACGCCGGCGGTGACCGCTTTGGCGCAGCTGGCCCGGAGGATGGCGTAAGCGCTTTCGCCGGGCTCTTCCCGCCGCGCCAGCTCGGCCGCCGCGGCAGGCGGGCGACGCGTCATGAACAGCAGCTGGTACTGCATCGGGTGCTCGATTCCGAACTGCACGTAGGCCGCACCGATCTTGCCGAGTGAGTCCCGGGGGTCATCGGTCGGTTCGATCTTCCGGAAGGCCGCCGCGAGCGCGGCGAAGTCATTCGTGCAGAGCTCCATGAGGAGCGCCTGCTTGTTCGCGAAATGATGGTAGATCGCCGTCGGCGTATACTCGACCCGGTCGGCGATCGCGCGCATCGTCGTCGCGGCGTATCCGTCGCGGACGAACAGCTCCCGCGCGGCGTCGAGGATGCGCAGACGAGTGTCAGCGCGCTCCCGGACGCGCCGCTCCTGACTACCCATCGGTGCCGATCGCTTTCCTTATCACGGTAGAATATTTAACGGTGTTATGCCATAACGCAAGCTGTTGCGGTGAGGTGGACCGTTACGCACTCGTGCTCGGACGGTCGGCGGACCGTTGCGCGGCGATCCTAACATGGGCATACCCCCAATACGGATGCCTACGATGCCTGACAACATGCACTACCAGCTGGAGCTTTCCGGCGAGGCCGCGACACTCTACATCGCCGGACACCTCCAGGACTGCCACGTTTCGACGCTCGCCACCGTCTGCCGGTCGCTGCCAGCCCATGTCCGAACGCTGCGCCTCGACATGCGCGCCGTCGGCACGATGACCGCCGACGCGACCCGCGCGATTCGCACCCTGCTGCAGGGATGGCGCGAACGGCGCGAGGGCGATTGCCGTCTCAGCACCAGCTACCTCGTCGCGACCTGCACCGGGTTGGAACGACTGCTCTGATGGGATAGAGCCCGTGGGCTGAAGCCAGCGTGCGCGCAGTTGCACCGGCGCACGCGTCGCGCCAGATATCAGCTGGTATCGGCACGCACTCGGTCTCCAGCCCCTTCCTTCCATGGCTCCTGTCCCGCGCGCGCTTCGCGGGTTGTTCATCGTCGCCGGCGCCGCCGCGGTGCCCCTGTTTGCCATCGCGCAGTCGTCGACCCCCCGCCCGCCAATCGCCGCGCAGCGACAGCTCGGCACCCGCTCGGTCCCGGTTCTCGAGCAGGGCGGCCTACGGTTCCGCGACCTGAATCGGAACGGCTTGCTCGATCGATTCGAGGACTGGCGCCTCACCCCCGACGCACGGGCACGCGACCTGGTCGCCCAGATGACGCTCGAGGAGAAGGCCGGGACGATGATGCACGGCACCGCGCGAAGCGGCGGCCAGATGGGCGGAGCGGGGGTCGGGGCTCAGTACGACACCGCCGCCAACCGTGCCCTCATCGACGGCGCCAAGGTCACGAGCATGATCACCCGGCTTGGCGGAGACCCCGCCTCGCTTGCCGCGCAGAACAACGTCCTCCAGGAAATCGCCGAGCACTCGCGGCTCGGGATCCCGGTCACCATCAGCACCGATCCGCGGCATCACTTCCAGTACGTACTCGGCGCGAGCGTCACCGCCGGACAGTTCTCGCAGTGGCCCGAGTCGTTGGGCCTCGCCGCGTTAGGCGACACGGCACTCGTCCGCCGCTTCGGCGACATCGGCCGGCAGGAGTACCGCGCGGTCGGCATCCAGATGGCGCTCTCGCCACAGGCCGACCTCGCGACCGAGCCCCGCTGGAGTCGCATCAACGGCACTTTCGGCGAGGACGCGACCCTCGCCGGCGCGATGGTCCGCGCCTACGTCGTGGGCTTCCAGCATGGCGCCGGCGGGGTCGACAGTGCCGGCGTCGCGACGGTGGTGAAGCATTGGGTCAGCTACGGCGCGGCGACACTTGGCTACGACAGTCATAACGCGTATGGTCGAACCGCGACGTTTCCCGGGCAGAATCTTCCCTACCACGTTCGCCCCTTCCTCGGCGCATTCGCCGCACATGTCGCCGGCGTGATGCCGACGTATTCGATCCTCGAGGGCGCGAAGTGGAAGGGCAAGCCGATCGAAGCGGTCGGTGCCGGATTCAATGCGCAGCTGCTCACCGAGGTGCTCCGTGGCCAGTACGGCTTCCGCGGAATCGTCATCACCGATTGGGCGGTCACCAACGACTGCTCGGCGCTGTGTCGCGACGGCATGCCGGCCGGCGAACGCCCGAGCTTCGCGAACGTTGCAATGCCCTGGGGTGTCGAGGCACTGCCGATGCGCGATCGCTTCGTGAAAGCGGTGCGGGCGGGCGTGGATCAGTTCGGAGGCACCGAGCGCGCCGACCTGATTGTCGAGGCGGTTCGCGCCGGCGAGCTGCCGGAGGCGCGACTCGACAGTTCGGCGGTGCGAGTGCTCACCCAGAAGTTTGCGTTAGGCATCTTCGAGAACCCGTACGTCGAGCCGGCTGCTGCCGCCGGCACCGTCGGCACCGATGCGTTCCGCGAGGCTGGACTCAACGCGCAGAAACGATCGCTCGTGCTGCTCGAGAACAAGCGGGCGTTCCTCCCGCTCCGCGCTGCGGCCGGCAAGACGGCACTTCGCGTCTACCTGCATGGCATCGCCCCGGACGCGGCGGTGGCGCAGGGCTGGACGGTGGTCGAGGATCCGAAGCAGGCCGATGTCGCGATCATGCGCCTCGCCGCGCCGTATGAGACGCTGCATCCCGGATACATGTTCGGCGCGATGCAGCACGAGGGGAATCTCGCGTTTGGTGACAGCAGCGCGGGCTTCGCGGAGTTCAAGCGGGTGAGCGCCATCGTGCCGACAGTGGTCACGGTGTATCTCGACCGGCCGGCGATTCTCACCCCGCTCAGGGACCGAGCCCGCGCCCTGATCGCGAACTTTGGAGTGAGCGATGCAGCGCTGCTCGACGTGCTCGCGGGCAAGGCGAAGCCGCAGGGCAAACTCCCCTTCGAGCTGCCGTCCTCGATGAAGGCGGTCGAGGCCCAGCGCTCCGACGTCGCCCACGACAGCGCGCGTCCGCTCTACCGCTTCGGCTTCGGGCGGCGCTACTAGACACCGGGCAAGGTCGTGTTCACCAACGAGCAGGAGCGGCTCGACGAATGACAACCCACGATCGCCGCAGCTTCCTCAAGACCGCCTCCGCCGCCGGTGCCGGGATGCTCGTCGCATCCCGGGCCGCACCGCTGCTCGCCTTCAACGGCTCGCCTAACGAGAAGCTCGTCGTTGCGGTGATGGGGGTGAACAGCCGCGGCGAGGTGCACCTGCAGAACTTCGCGGTCGCGAAGAACGCCGAGATCGCCTACGTCTGCGACGTGGACTCGCGCGCGCTCGCCAGGGGCGTCGACATCGTATCCAGGCTGCAATCGCGGCGGCCGAAGGCGATCGTCGATTTCCGCCGAGCGCTCGACGACAAGGAGGTCGATGCGCTGGTGATCGCCGCGCCCGACCACTGGCACGCGCCAGCGACGCTCCTCGCGCTCGCCGCGGGGAAGCATGTCTACGTCGAGAAGCCGTGTGGGCACAACGCGCGTGAGGGCGAGCTCCTCGTCGCCGGCCAGCGTCGCTGGAACAGGGTCGTGCAGATGGGGAATCAGCAACGTTCGGGGCCGCGGTCGATCGAGGCGATGGCCGCGATCCACGGCGGTGCGATCGGCCGGCCGTATCTCGCCCGCGCCTGGTACGCCAACACCCGCGGCACGATCGGACGTGGCAAGCCGGCCCGGGTGCCGGAGTGGCTGGACTACGAGCTCTGGCAGGGCCCCGCGCCGCGCACGCCCTATCGTGACAACGTGATCCACTACAACTGGCACTGGTTCAGGCGCTGGGGGACGGGCGAGGTCTGCAACAACGGCACCCATGAAATCGACGTCTGCCGCTGGGCGTTAGGCACGGACTATCCCGTGAAGACCACCTCGGCCGGCGGGCGCTATGCCTTCGAGGACGACTGGGAGTTCCCCGACACCCAGGAGGTGACGTTCGAGTTCGAGGGGCGCCGCACGATCGTCTGGCAGGGCCAGAGCTGCAACGGCTTCATGCCTAACGGCAAGGGCCGAGGCTCGACGATCCATGGCACCGACGGCACCGTCTTCGTCGACCGGAACGGCTATGCGATCTACGACCTGAAGAACAAGGTCGTGAAGGAGTCATACGGCGACGAGACTGCGAGCCCGCTCGAGCCGAAGGCGCCCGATCGCCTCACCGGGCTGCACATCGCGAACTTCATCAGCGCGGTGCGGACCGGGTCACCGCTCAACGCGCCGATCGCCGAAGGGCACAAGAGCGTGCTGCTCTGCCACATCGCCAACATCGCGCAACGGTTAGGCAGGCCGGTAGTGACCGACCCGGCGAATGGGCAACCTGCCGGCGGCGACGACGTCCGCGCGCTGTGGAGCCGGGAGTACGCGCCGGGATGGCTGCCGGCGGTGTGATTGGTCGGCTGACACTGTCGGGCGCGGCAACACCTAGGGCTGGAATGCGCGCCTGTAAACGAGCTCGAGTCGGGTTTTCGGCTCGCAACCCTCGCACTGATCGCGCTCCAGGTGACGGTGAAGCTGACCGTTCACCAGCTCGAGGGTGTCAACTCCGTTGCCTATCACCGGCAACGGCGAACGCTCGTACGTCACGATGATTCGCGATCCTGATTGCGTCCAGGAGCCGCTTGATACCGTTAACCCGGTCGTGGTCGATGGCGGTCGCCCCACCTCATTCACGTCCTGGCGCGCGGCGGTGGTCTCCATGACCGTGCCACTCAGAAACGGGAACATGATCGTGTCAGCGACCAGGTAGTCGCGGAACGTGTCACCGAACGATGTCGTTACCCCTCTAATGAGAACTGGGAGGCTCCCGCCATCCGCCGACGTGACGACGTAAATACCGCCTTCGATGGGTGAGTGCGGACTCGCGGCCTCAGACTTTCCGCCGCAGCTCATCGTGAGAAGAAGCGTCAGCGTGGCTGCGGCAGTGGAAAGGGGGCGTCTTAGTTTCGGCATGGGCGGAAAACCTAACGCGTGGCGACGCTCCGCTCAAGCAGGCGCTCTTCGCGCAGCCTCGAAGCCCCTTGCGTGCGCTTTGTGCGTGGCAAATCCCTCCCGGCCAGCGGGTTCCAGATCGCGCACACGGACAGATTCTTGCTATGCCCCCTGGCAGGTCCTGCACCCATCGCAGCGCGTAGAAGAGGCGCAACGTCTCTTCACTCAGGTGATCGCGCGAAAATCCCTCGGACCGACGGCCTAATCCAGGTAGTCGCACTGGTACGGTCGCTTCGACCAGCCCGGACAGCTCGTCCGATAGACTGAATCGAAGCCTTGATATTGCGCACCGTGACCGCTTTGGAGGCGGTCGCAGGAACCCACATTCATGGGCGTGCCTCTATCAGGTCGTGTCGGCTCACACCAAGAGCCGACGACGCACGGCCAGACCTCTCATCGAGAGTATTCGGCCGGCCAGCTCGAATCAACCTCGTAGCCACAGGCTCGTTCTCGATGCGCAATCATTGCGCACTCGTGGGCGTGAGCGACAGCGCGGCTTCTGGCTCGGGTTCGAACATTCGCTGACTGCACGTCCACAGAATCCAAGGGAGTTCTCCATATGTACGCACGCACTCTTTCATCATTTCTCGCGCGGTTGCTCGCCTCGCCCCGCATCGCCGGGACCGCGTTCGTCTCCATCACCACGCTCACCGCTGCATGCAGCGACATGACAGCGCCGCGCAACTCCGAGGCAATCCGCTCCAGTTCGAGCGCGCTGTCGTCGGGAGCCGCGTCGAGCTTCGGTCTCCTTGCCAACGCCGGTGTCACGTGCACCGACGGAACGATCAACGCGAACGTCGGAACCTTCCAACCCGCCCCGACCGGCGCGTTGACGCTGACGACTTGCCCGATGACGGGTTCAGTCAACCTCGGCGACGACGCATCGCGCGCGGCGTTCAACAATTTCACCAGCGCGTTTGCAGCGAGCGCTCCGCAGCCCGGCGATGTCTGCACGACGCTGACGGGTACGCTCGCCGGCGTGACGCTCGCCCCAGGAAACTATTGCTTCGACGTCGCGGCGACTGTGACCGGCCTGTTGACACTCGACGGCCCATCGGACGCCGCGTGGACCTTCAACATCGGCAGCAGCGGAACGGGTGCACTGACCGGCACCGGGTTCAACGTGGCGATGGCCGGTGGTGGACAGGCGTGCAACGTGACGTGGCGTGTCGCCGACGCGGCGACGATGACCACCTCCAACCTCAAGGGCAACCTGCTGACGGGCGCGGCGATCACTCTCACCGGCGGCACCTACACCGGCAACGCGTGGTCGAAGGCTGACCTCACGATCACCGGGACGGCAGTCACCGGGTGCAGCGGCGGCCAGGCCTAACGGTCTCCGCTGGAAGAAAGGACGCGGGCCGACCTTCGGCCCGCGTCCTTTTTCATTCATGCCGATCGCGACCGGCGGTACATCCGCGCGCCGGCCCAGCTCACCGGGATCGCCGCGACCGCGTGGCGCCATTTGACATTTCGACAAGCCGCTGTATCGTCTCCAGTTCGCGTTCGACGCTGGCCGCCCTCCTCGCGCTGCCACCCCCCGCAAGCGGGCGTTACCCGAATTGGGAGCCTAACGATGCGCCTCTCGCCTCTCTCCGTACTGTGCCTCTCCGTCCTCGCCGCGGCGTGCTCCACGACAGGTGACAAAGTCGCCGATTCCTCCGCGGGAGCCGTCACGACCGATTCGAGCAACGCGATGGCGAACGCGCCCGCACGCACCATCGCGCTGAGCGATGTCGCCGGCGGCTGGGACGTCGTCGCCCGACCCGCCAGCGGTCCGGACACCACCTCGACCCGCGCACGGCTGAATGCGACGGCCGACACCACCGGATGGACGATGGTCATGGGCAAGAACAAGCCGGTGCCCGTGCACGTGACCGTGAGCGGAGACAGCATCACCCAGACCTCCGACCCCTATCCGAGCATGCGGCGCAAGGGCGTCACCGTCCGGACGGTCGGAACATTCCGGCTGCAGGACGGGAAACTCATCGGCACCACCGTCGCGCACTACAACGTGAAGACCGCTGACTCGGTGCTGGTCCTGAAAACGGAAGGAACGAGAGCGCCCTGACGGGCATCGCGGCTACAGCTCTTCCATCCGTCGCGTCAGGAACCGCCGTTCGGGTTCCTGACGCGCCAGCGCCAGCGCTCGCGCATACGACGCGCGCGCCTCGTCCTTCCGCCCCAGTCGCGGCAGAGATCCGCCCGCGCCGAGTGCGCGAGATGGTACCCGGCCAGGTCGCCACCACAGCCCCTTGAAAGAATGTGCACACGCCTCGTTTACGCCATTGAGGCAACGGCGCTGCGCCCCTGTGTCCCCTGTGGTTGATGCTGTTCCCAGTGCGACCCGCCGTCGGACCGATCGTCGACATCAACAAGGAGGTCTCATGACCCGCCTCGCACTCGCTGTCGCGCTGACGTTCCCGCTCGTTTCGCTCGGTGCGCAGTCCGGAAGCACGCGCAAGTCGATCGAGTCGGCGAACGCCCGCTACGTCGCCGCCTACAACCGGGGCGACATCACCGAGTTCGTGAAGGTGTACTCGGTCGACGGAACCGCCATGCCGCCTAACGGTGCCGCGGTCCGGGGCCGCGAGGCGCTTACCGAGTGGTGGCAGGGTGGCTGGAAGTCGGGCGTTCGCAACCTGCGGCTGACCACTCTCGAAGTCTTTCCCCACGGTAATGAGGCGACGGAGATCGGCCGCTACGCGCTCGACGTTCGTTCTCAACGTCGTGCGACCGGAGCAGCGCGCCGGCTTCGAGGAGTTCACCCGGACGTTCTGGCGCGCCGGCCTCAATAGCTCCGACGCCGCGATTCGGAACGTCTTCCTCCACACCCGGGCCCTCGTCCCGATCAAGGCGGAATCCGACGGTACGTACAGCTACGGGTCCCTGATGGATCCGGTCATCACCGGGGGTAACTACGACGTCGATGACCTGGCGCGGAAGGTTCTCCCCGCCGGCGAAGCGGATCGTGTCAGCTCGCTCTATCACAACTCGCAAGTCGGCGTACAGCGCGTGTTCCTGATGGCCGAAGCCCGGCGCGCCGCGCTGGGGATGCCGTAGCGCGCTTTCGAGTCCGGTGTTGACAGGCCGCGCGCCGGGTCCCATACTAAACCATATGGTTTACCATCCCAGTTCGCTCGACGCCACCTTCGGCGCGCTCTCCGACCCGACCCGCCGCGAGATCCTCACCCGGCTCGCGACCGGCGACCGGACGATCAGCGAGCTCGCCTCGCGCTTCGACATGTCGCTGCCGGGAGTCTCGAAGCACCTGGTGGTCCTCCAGCGCGCCGGACTGGCGCATGTCGAGCGCGACGGGCGGGTGCGGCGGGCAAGTCTTCGTGCGGGCCCGCTCCGCGACGCCGACGCCTGGATCGAGCGGTACCGAGGCTTCTGGGAGACACAGCTCGACATGCTCGCGAAGTACCTCGAAGACCCCGCATCGCAACCACCTTCACTCCCGGAGTCAGCATGGAAGCAGTCGCCGCAGTCCCCACCCTCGAAGTCCGGCGCACGATCCGCGCGCCGCGGCAGCGCGTCTTCGACGCGTGGACGAAAGCCGAAGAAGTGAAGAAGTGGCACGCCCCCGGACCAATGCATGCGTCGCTCGTCGAAATCGACCTGCGCCCGGGGGGACGCTACCACATCGTCATGGTAGAACCCGACGGCAGGGAGCATTCGGTCAGTGGCGCCTATCGCGAGATCGATCCGCCCCGAAAGGTCGTCTACACCTGGAGCCACGACGGCGACAACATCGTGAAGAACAGCCTCATCACCATCGAGTTCCTCGAGCGCGGCGACTCGACCGAGGTCGTTCTCACGCACGCCATCGCCGACGCCAAGGAGCGCGCGAGCCACACCCAGGGCTGGACCTCCATTCTCGAGAAGCTGCAGGCCGCGTACGCCGGCAAGTAAGCGTCAGGCCACAGGATGAACACACGGAGGGCGATACCGCGGCGCATTGCGGTATCGCCCTTCGCGCATCGCGCATCCCCGATATCGCCCGGGTATCGCTTCGCATCAATGAAGTATTGGAACGCCTTGCCGTGAGTAGCGACCTTCCGTGAGGCCTGACGATCTCGCGTCGGGCCGCCCCTTTGCACCAACCCGACTTTGTCTCGTCATATCTCGCTCGCGCAGTCCCTCGCCCGATCAACCGCAATCGCGAGCGACCCCGCGCAATCGCGGATCATCTGGCCGCTGCTCGCCCTCGCGCTCGGATCCTTCGGCATCGGCACCACCGAGTTCGTCTCGATGGGACTGCTGCCGGAGATCGCGCGCGGCATCGGCACATCGATCCCCGTCACCGGACACGTCATCAGCGCCTACGCGCTCGGCGTCGTCATCGGCGCGCCGATCTTTGCCGCGCTCGGCGTCAAGCTCCGCCGCCGCAACTTGCTCATCGCCCTGATGGTGATGTTCACCGTCGCCAACACGCTCACCGCGTTCGCGTCGGGTTACAGCACGCTGCTCGCAGCGCGATTCCTCGCCGGCCTGCCACACGGCGCGTACTTCGGCGTCGCCTCCGTCGTCGCGGCGGGGCTCGCTGGCCCAACGCGCCGTGCATGGGCGGTCGCCCGCGTGCTGCTCGGGCTGACCGTCGCCAACGTCGTCGGCGTTCCGGCCGCGACATGGCTCGGCCAGATGCTCGGCTGGCGGAGCGCGTTCATCGCCGTCGGCGGCATCGGGGTGCTGACGGTGCTCGCGCTCTTCCGCTGGCTGCCATCGGTTTCTGCCGGCGCGGGGTCGACGCTGGGCAGCGAGGTCCGCGCGTTAGGCAGGCTGCAGATCTGGCTGACGCTCGGCATCGCCGCGATCGGTTTCGGGGGAATGTTCGCGGTCTACAGCTACATCAGCCCGACGCTCACGAACCTCTCGGGCATGTCCGCGGCACGGGTCCCACTCGTGCTGGCGGTATGGGGGGTCGGCATGGTCGCGGGCAACCTCGTCGGCGGCTGGCTCGCTGACCGCGGCGCGATGCGCGCCATGGCGTTCGCGCTCGTCGCGACCGCGCTCTCGCTCGCGCTGTTCACCGTGACCTCGTCGAACGCACTCGCGGCGACCGCGACGGCGTTCCTCCTCGGATCGGGACTCGCGATTGCGCCCGCACTGCAGCTCCGGCTGATGGACCTCGCGCCCGATGCCCAGTCGCTCACCGCGGCGCTCATGCACTCTGCCTTCAACGCCGCGAACGCGATCGGCCCCTGGCTCGGCGGGATGGTGCTCGCCGCGGGCTACGGCTGGCGAGCGCCGAGCTGGGTTGGTGTCGGTCTCGCCGTCGCCGGCCTCGGCATGCTCGGGCTCTCGGCGCTGTTGCAGCGTGGCACCGACCGCAGCGCGTCGCGAGCCGCGCGTCCTCTGCCGGTAACCGAACCGTCATACGATCGCGCATCCGCCGCTTGACGCGGGGTTGATCGAGGGCATCTTCGCAATGCGAAGCGCTCTCGAACCAGGATGTCATGGTCATGCCGAAGTCGGAGATCCTGTGCGTCGGTGAAGTGCTCTGGGATTCCCTCCCCGCTGGCCTCTTCCTCGGTGGATCCCCCTTCAACGTCGCCTGCCACCTCCGTGCGGCTGGACTTCCGGTGTCGATGGTGAGCCGCGTCGGCAGCGACCGGCTGGGCGATGAGGTGATCCGTCGCGCGACTCGGTACGGCATCGGCATCGACCTCATTCAGGTGGACGAGACACTGCCCACCGGATTCGTTCGGGTGACGGTCGACAACGCCGGCGACTCGACCTTCGACATCCTCGGCCCCGCCGCCTGGGACGCGATCGCCCCTGACGATGCGTTGCTCGCGCGCGCCGCCGATGCGCGGGCGATCATCTACGGGACCCTCGCGCAGCGGAATGTCGTCACCCGCCGCACGATCGAAAAGCTCTGGGCGACCGATGCGCTGATGATCTACGACGTCAACCTCCGGCCGCCGCACACCGACCGCGAGATCGTCAGGCGGTCACTCGAGCGGGCCGACGTCGTCAAGGTGAATCATCACGAGATGATCATGCTCGCGAAATGGTTTGGTCTGCCGTCGAGCGGCCAGCCGGCCGCGAGCGCACTATCCGAGAAGTTCGACTGCGCGATCGTCTGCCTGACGCGGGGCCGCGATGGCGCTGGAATGTGGCGCGATGGCGCCTGGACGGATCATCCCGGCTTCGAGGTCGAGGTGCGCGACACCGTCGGCGCGGGCGACGCATTTCTCGCCGTCCTGCTCGCGGGCATCTTCGCCGGCACCGAGAGTCGCGCCTTGCTCACGAACGCGAACCTCATCGGCGCCTACATGGCGACGCAGGCCGGCGCCGTGCCTGCCGATCAGCTGGCGGCCGAGCCGCCCGACTTCCCCGTCAACGGCCGGGCGTGAGCGACCGCGCGCAACGCGGTGACGAAGCGCTCGCGCACCGGCGACCGATCCCCTCTCTTCCAGACCGCCGACATCTCGACGGCCACCGTTAGGCCGCGCACCCGGCGGTAGGCGATTCCCGGGCGCTGGGCGTTGGCCAGCGATCGCGGCACGAACGCCGTGCCGACACCGGCGCCGACGAGACCGGCGAGGGTGTGCCACCCCTCCGCCTGCTGCACGACCCGCGGGCTGAATCCCGCGCCCCGGCAGGCGGCGATGAACTCATCGTAGAGACGCGGCATCTCGGTGCGCGGAAAGAGCACGAACGGGTCCTCCCCAAGCTCGGCGAAGTTGATACGCGTCTTTTTCGCGAGTTCGTGCGACTCAGGCAGCGCAGCGACGAGCGGATCGGAGTAGAGCGACTCGACGTGCAGCCAGCGCTCGGCGTCGGTGGGCGGATTGTCGAGCATGCCGAGATCGATGCGGCCGTCGCGGAGCGCCTCCTCCTGCTCGGTTGCGCTCATCTCGAAGAGCGAGAGCCCGATCTGCGGCAGGTGCATCCGGAAGAACCCCAGCACGTTAGGCAGGATCGCCGAGTAGGTCGCAGCCTCGACGAAGCCGACGCGGAGTCGGCCGGTCTCGCCCTTCGCCGCTCGCTGGGCGCTTCGCTGCGCCCGCTCCGCCTGGGCGAGCGTCAGGCGCGCCTCGGGAAGGAATGCCTTGCCCGCCGCTGTGAGCTCGACACCGCGGGCGACGCGGTCGAACAGCGGCGTTCCGATCTCCGTCTCGAGGTCACGGATCTGCCGGCTCAGCGGGGGCTGTGCGATGTGCAGCCGCTCGGCGGCACGGCCGAAGTGCAGCTCCTCGGCGACGGCGACGAAATATCGGAGATGGCGAAGCTCCAAGTGGTTGCTCCTTTGATCTGTGCGAAAGGTAACCGTCATCAGGGGCGATTCACGATCCACGTTGGATCGCGCATCCCAGGTATCGAACGATACGAATGATGTCTTGGACCCTCGCCCCTCCGTGCGCGTCATTCCAATGAGAGAGGAAACAACACTACACAGCGAGGTATTCCATGTCACAAGCATTCGTTCGCCGTAATCAGCTCATCGGGTTGGCCGACGCCTTCCGCTTCGCGCGGATCCCATTGTTCTGCGCGGCGCTGGTTGCGCTCGTCAGCGCTGATCCGATCGGCCGGACAATCGCCATCGTGCTCGGCACCGTGGTGGTGGTCACCGGTGTCGCGCTCAACGCACCACAGATCTTTCTGGGGCGGCAGGGACGGCGCCTGACGGTGGCGCCAACCACCTACGAGACGCGCCGCGCCGCCTGACCCGCGATGCGAGCCGCGGCTAACGCACGATTTGGAACGTCGTCATCTTCTGTCGCGTCCGGCCCGCGGCGTCGGTGACCACGAGATCCACCGTGTACGATCCGGCCGGCATCTCACCGAAATCGATTGACCGGTGGCGACGGACGGCCGGCCCGGCCGCTTCTTCGTCGTAGGACAGCGTCACCGGGTCGGGTGCGCGCCCGAGGAGACGCTTCAACCCCGATGAGTTCTGGTGCGCGCGAAGGCTGGTCGTGTACGTCGTCCCCGGTGCGAGTCCGCAGACGTCGTAGTAGAGGTCGAGATCGTCGCCCACCGACTGTGATCCGACCGCGTCGAGCAACACCGCGAATGGCTTTGCGCGCGGCACCTCGACGCCCGCGCTGTCTCCAGCGACGGTGATGCGGGGGCAGTGGCTCCGGTGCTTCGTCGCGAAATGCGCCCCGTAGTAGCCGGCGACCAGTGTCGCGGCCATCGTCGCGGTGGCGATCCAGAAGCGCGGTGCCCGCGAACCGGCGTAGGCGAGGCCGGCGTCCACCGCGCTCGCAACGCGCTGCCGGGTCGCCGAAACTTTGCGAATGGCCCGCGCGGGACGGGTCGGCGTCAATGCGCCGGGTGGGCGCGGCGACCAGGCCACTTGTCGCCCGGTATCGGAACGGACACCGCCCAACGCCGCGATCAGCTCGTCTGCTGTCTGAAATCGATCGTCGGGATCCTTCGCCAGCATTCGCTCGACAACGTCGAAGAGGTCCCATTCCTCGGCGCTGCCTAACGCTGGACGGGGGAGCGGAGCGCGAATGTGCTCCATCAGGACGGCGAACGCGTCGTCGCCGTGGAACGGCGTGTCCCCGACCAGGCACTCATAGGCGACGATGCCGAGCGAGTAGATGTCGCTCCGCCCGTCGAGCGGCTTGGCCCGCGCCTGTTCCGGACTCATGTAGCGCGGCGTTCCGACCGAGATCCCCGTTGCCGTCAGCCTGGATTCGCTGGCCGATCGCGCGATGCCAAAGTCGGCAACGACAGAGCGGCCGTCGTCGTCGAACATGATGTTGTCGGGCTTGATGTCGCGGTGAACGACGCCGCGCGCGGCTGCGTACCCCAACGCGCTGGCTGCCTCGACAAGCATGCGGCGCGTTTCGGCAACGGGCAGCCGGTGCTGCGTCGCGAGTCGCTGCCCGAGCGAGTCGCCGCGGAACAGCTTCATCACGAAGTAGATGACGTGCCCGCTGCGGCCGACATGGTAGACAGGCACGATGTACGGATGCTCGAGCTGCGCCGCGATCCGCCCCTCGCGCTGGAAGCGCTCGACGAAGCCCTCGTCAAACGCGAACTGCGCTGGCAGCACCTTGATCGCGACTTCGCGCCCGCCCGCACGCTCGACTGCACGGTAAACGATGGCCATCCCCCCGCGGCCGATCTCCTCGAGCACGTCGTACTCGGCCGACAGCGCCGTACGGACGACGTCGAGGTGCGGGGCGGGTGTCGTCATTTGGGAGGGCTCTGAGGGGGGACGGACACTGATTGGACTGCCCGGGCGGACCGGGCGTCACGCTCGACCGGCTCGATCGTCGATTCATCACATGTCATTCGTCGTCATTGCCGGCGAGCGTTACGCGCTGCCGATCGGAGAAACGGTGCTCGGCGGAAACGCCGACGACGCGCTCCCCGCCCCGGAGTTGTCCGCGCTCGACCCAGCCGCCGTCGTCGAGCTGATGCCGGACGGCAGCGCGAAGCTGCGCGCGACCTATCGCGGCGTCGTGCTGATTGACGGCGCACCGATTGCCGGTGAGCTCTCGCTGCGGCATGGCCTGAGGGCGGAAATAGGCGGCGTATCGGTGGTCTTCGGCGACATCGCCGCAAACGGGAGCACCAGTCACGTCGCCAGCATCACCGTCGATGCGCTGGCCGCCCTCGGTGGCCTCCCCGCCGGCGAGCCGACCGCCGACACCGGCGGCCGGCTGATCATGGACGATGGCAAGGTCGTCGAGATTCCATCGTCAGGCCTGACGATCGGCCGCGACCCGGGCTGCGGTGTCCCGGTCGCCGACAACGAAGTGTCGCGCCACCACGCGACGATCGCGCCCTCGCTTCAAGGCTATCGGCTCACCGACACCAGCGCCAACGGCGTGATCATCAATGGCGCAAAGGTGGACGGGAGCGTCGTGCTGGGGATGCGCGACGTCATTCGCATCGGAACCATCGAGATGCGCTTCGAGGCGGATCGCGCGCTGCTCGAGCCGCCAGTCATCGGTGATGATCGGGTCGTGGCCGGCACCGTTGCGCCGGTTGGTGTCGCACGGCGGGGCATGCTGCTCGCGACCCTCGAGGTGATCAACGTCGGCGCCCTGCACGGCACGCGCTTCCGCATCGAGCGGCCGGTCGTCCACATCGGGCGCGGCAAGCACAACGACATCCGTCTCGCTGACGACAGCGTGTCAGCCTCCCATGCGACGCTTTCACGACGCGGCGCCCGGTGGGTCGTGCTCGATCTCGGTTCGACGAACGGCACCTATGTCGATGGCGACCGCATCACCGAGCAGCAACTGAACGGCGGTGCCGATCTCCGCTTCGGCAATCTCAAGCTTCGCTTTCGTGCGATCGCCGGGGGCGGCGATGAGGACGGAAGCACGCGCGCGATCGTCGGGCTGCGCGAGGAGGACCTCTGACGCGTTAGGCGATGTCACGCCCGTGCTCAGCGATGATCGTCTACCGGATGAAGCCAGCTGGGCGCCACCTGCTCGCGCGCCGCGGCCGGCACCCCGCTCTGAATCGTCGGGTGGTTCGGTTCCAGCCCCAGCTCGGGCCAGAGCGCCCCCGGCGCGACGACCAGCGACCGGTTCCATCCGGATACCCCGTCGGGGGTGAGTAATGTAGGCCTGTTCCGAAGCCGGGCGACGAGTGCCGGTGCGTGGGCGCCGAACCATGCGAGTGGCGCCGGAACGCGGAGCTCCCTGAGCCGCGGGAACGAGCCGCGCAGGACGGCGATGAATTCGCGCCAGGACGCCGGTGTGTCGTCCGCAATCGGTGACGTCCCTGACCACCGTAACTCGACAGCCCTGATCAGCGCTCGCGCCGCGTCCTCGACGCTCAGGTGAGAGAACGGCTTGTTGCCAGGACCGGGAGATACGACCAGTCCTCGCCGCGCCATCGCGAACATGGCATCGCGCGCTCCATACACATGCGGTAGCCGCAGCACGCCGACGCGCATCGCTCCACCCGCCGCAATCCGCGCCAGTGCGCGTTCGGCCTCGAGCTTCGCTCGCCCATAGCCTGACCACGGCGCGGGCGCGGTGCGCTCGTCCGCCGGCGCGCCGACTCCGTCGTAAACAAGCGTGCTGCTGGCGAAGACGAACTGCTCGACCCCTGCCTCGGCTGCCGCACTAGCGAGCGATGCCGTGCCCTCCACCAGCGTCGGCCGAACGACGCGATACGACTCGAACGTCGCCCTCCCGGCGAGATGGATCACCGCGTCCACGTCGCGGACAGCGCGCGTTAGGCTGCCGGCGTCGGTGAGCTCGCCGGCGACGAGGTCGTTGGCGAGCTTCTTCACGTAAATCGCGCGGTGCGGACGGCGGACCATCAGCCGTGCGGTGATCCCCGCCGCCGCCAGCTCCCGTGCCACCTCGACCCCGATGAATCCCGTCGCCCCGGTTACCAGCACGCGTCGCAGTCCCATGCCGCTGCATCCGCGCCTTCCGTGCCGAGGGGTACCTTTCAGCGAGCAACCATCATCGGAACGGAGGGCCATGCGCGTACTGGTTACTGGAGCGACGGGTTACATCGGCGGACGGCTCGTGCCCCTTCTTCTCGACCAGGGGCACGACGTCACGGTCCTCGTGCGCGACCCTCGCCGCGCCGTACGCCGGTCGTGGAGCGATCGCGCGACGGTGCGGGCCGGCGACTTGTTGGACCCCGCGTCGCTGGCTGGTGCGTTCGACGGAATCGAGACGGCGTACTACCTCGTTCATTCGATGTACTCCGGTCGCGACTTTGCCTCACGCGATCGCGAGGCAGCGAGCAACTTCGGTCGTGCCGCGGCCGGGCTGCAGCGACTCGTCTATCTCGGCGGTCTCCTCCCGCGCGGCGGGCGGGCACCGTCGGCACATCTCGCGAGCCGCGCCGAGACGGGGCGGGTGCTGCGCGAGCTGCTGCCGGCGACCGAGTTTCGGGCCGGGCCGATCATCGGATCGGGGAGCGCGTCGTTCGAGATGGTCCGCTACCTCACCGAGCGGCTCCCGGTCATGGTCGCGCCGCGCTGGATCCTCAATGCCGTGCAGCCGATCGGCATCGTCGACGTCCTCCGCTACCTCGTCCAGGCCGCCGAGCATCCGCCGTTAGGCATCGTCGATATCGGGGCCGATACGCTCACCTTCCGCGAGATGATGCTGCAGTACGCCGCGGCGCGCGGGCTGCATCGCGTGATCATCCCGGTGCCCGTCCTTGCGCCGTCGCTCGCCGCCCGCTGGGTGGGAGCGGTGACGCCGCTCCCGAACAGCATCGCGGTGCCATTGATCGAGGGCGTCGTCAATCCCGTGCTCGGGGACACCACACTTGCGCGCGCGCATTTTCCCGGGATCGAGCCGATTCCCTATCGCGAGGCGGTGCGGCGGGCGCTCGAGCGCAGCACCGGCCAGCGCGTCGAGACGGCATGGAGCGACGCGCTCAACGCGTCCCCGTCGTATGAGCTCAGCGACCGTGAGGGACTCATTCGCGAGATCCGGACGGTCGAGTCGCGAGCGACTGTCGATCAGTTGTACGAGACGGTCGCGTCGTTAGGCGGGGACACCGGGTGGCTGGCATGGAACTGGGCGTGGAAGGCGCGCGGCCTCCTCGACCGGCTGGTCGGTGGGCCGGGCCTGCGACGCGGCCGGCGCGACGCCAAGGTGTTGCTGACGGGCGAGGCGGTGGACTTCTGGCGTGTCGAAGTCAGTGACCCGCCGCGGCGGTTGCGCCTGCGCGCGGAGAGGAAGGTGCCGGGGCAGGCCTGGCTTCAGTGGGAGCTCGCTCCGACGCCCACTGGATCAGTGCTGGCGCAGACGGCGATCTTCGCGCCGCGCGGACTCGCCGGTGCGCTCTACTGGCACCTGCTCTACCCCGTGCACAAGCTGATCTTCAGCGCGATGGCGCGAGCGATCGCCCGCGCCGCAGAGACGCGATCAGCGGGCTAGTCTCGCGTTGCGGGCTGCAGCGCCGCCGCCAGCCGAGCCGCTTCGCGTTCGAGGCGGTCGATTGCGGCCGCCGCACCGTCGAGGGTGCCCTTCCGGCCAAGCGTTTCCAGCGCGAGCGCCGCGCTCGCCAGCCGCACGCCAGCCATGGTGCCGGCCGCGCTCTTGAGTGTATGCGCGGCCGCCGAGACCGCGGCCGCGTCCCCCGATTCGGCGGCAGCTCGCACGTCGCCCATGAGTCGCGGGCACTCTCCGAGAAAGAGCGCAACCAGCTCGGCACGCAGCTGCGCGTCGCCGTCGACGTTTCGCGCGAACAGCTCGTCGTCGAGCACCGGTTCACCGGCATCGACCGATGCATCCGCGTCGACAGTGGCGGTCGCCGCGGTGGCCGCCGCCCCTGCGCCGGCACCGAATCGCGACAACATCTCGAACAACCGCGCCGGATCGACCGGTTTGGAGACGTATTCGTCCATCCCCGCGGCGATGCATCGCTCGCGGTCTCCGATCATCGCGTGCGATGTCATCGCGATGATCGGCAGCCGTGCCGCGGTGCCCCGCTGGTTCTCGCGCGCGCGGATCACCGCCGTCGCCTCGAAGCCGCCCATCTCCGGCATCTGGACATCCATCAGCACGATGTCGAAGGGCTCGCTGAAAACCGCATCGACTGCCTGACGGCCGTTGCCGGCGACCGTGACGCTGTGCCCCTGCCGCTCGAGGAGGCTCACCGCGACGCGCTGGTTCACGACATTGTCTTCGGCGAGCAGGATGCGGAGCGGCTGAACGGCGATCGCGCGCGTGTAGTGCGGTGTCGGGCGCGACGCGCTAGCGGGCCGCGGTGCCGTTCCGACCGCGTCGACCAGTGCATCGAGCAGCTGCGCGCGCCGCACGGGCTTTGTCAGGTGCATCGCGACGCCGAGGTCGCGACAGCGGGCGAGATCGCCTGCCCGATTGTGCGAGCTGAGCATCATCACCACCGCGTCGCCTGGATTGCGGGCGGCGTGCAGCTGCTCGGCAACGGCGAATCCGTCGACACCGGGCATCTCTGAATCGAGGAGAATGATCCCGAACGGCCGCCCGGTGCGCCGCGCATCGTCGATCGCGGCCAGCGCCGCGGCGCCGCCATCGACCAGCGTCGGCTGCATCTCCCATCCCTGCAGCGTGCGGCCGAGGATCTGCCGGTTCGTCTCGTTGTCGTCGACGACGAGGACGTTCACGCCGCGAACGGCCGATGGATCTGCTTGCCCGATCGCTCCGAGGCGGCCAGTGTCGCCGGGAGCAGCCAGCCGCGCCGGCTCCGCGTCGCGGCGGAGGGCGACGGTGAAGTGAAAGGTGCTGCCGCTGCCTAACGCGCTCTCGACGCGAAGCCGCCCGCCCATCGCTTCGACCAGCCGCGTCGAGATCGCCAGCCCCAGCCCCGTTCCACCGAACTGCCGCGTTGTCGAGCTGTCCGCCTGGGCGAATGCCTCGAAGATCAGCCCCTGCTTCTCGGCGACGATCCCGATGCCGGTGTCGCGGACGGCGAAGTGGAGGACGACGTCATCGCCGTCGCGGGACTCGACGCCGACGCGCAGCGCCACCTCACCGCGCTCGGTGAACTTGACCGCGTTGCCGACGAGGTTGACGACCACCTGCCGCAACCGGCCGGAGTCGCCGATCAGGGCGTCGGGTACCTCGGGCGCGACGTCGACAGTCAGTTCCAATCCCTTGCGGTGAGCGCGGATCGCGAGCGTCCGCATCGTCTCGTCGAGCACGGGCCCGATCCGGAACGGATGCACGTCGAGCTCGATGTACCCTGCCTCGATCTTCGAGAAGTCGAGGATGTCGTTGATCACCGTCAGCAGTGCGTCGGCCGAGGACTTCGCGATCTCGAGGTGTTCGCGCTGTTCGGCGGCGAGGTCGGTGTCGACGACGAGATCGACCATTCCGATCACGCCATTCATCGGCGTGCGGATCTCATGGCTCATGTTCGCGAGGAACTCGCTCTTTGCGCGGCTCGCCTCCTCGGCACCTTCGCGCGCGCGGCGCTCGGCGCGCTGTGCATTCACACGCTCGGTCACGTCGATCACCGACGAGACGGCGGCGTATGGCAGCAGCTCACCGGTGCGGAAGAGCGGTCGCGTGTTGACCGAGACCCAGCGCAGCGAGCGCGAGTCGTCGGTGATGCCGAGCAGGCGGGACGCCGCATGCCCGGTCTGCAGCGCGACGATCGACGGATGGTGGGCGAGGTCGAAGCGCGTGCCGTCTTCCTTGACGACGCTCCAGCCCTCGGGCCGCGGCGCCTTGCCGACCATCTGGTCGGCGGTGAGGCCGGTGATCCGGACCGCGCTCGCGTTGCAGGTGACCACGGTGTAGTCGGCCATCTGGAGAACGACGCCGTCGCCTAACGCATCGATGAGCGTCCGGAAGCGCTCTTCGCTCTCTCGCAGCGCCCGATCGGCGTTGCGGCGATCGGTCACGTCCTCACCGATCCCGACGACGCGGATGACCTCGCCGCGCTCGTCGCGCACCGGGTAGGACCGGTCGTGGACACGCCGCACCGTGCCGTCAGGCCTGACGATGCGGTATTCGATCTCCGTTGGCTCGCGCAGTCTCTCCGCCAGCGCCTGGCCGACCCGGTCCCGGTCCCTCGGGTGGACGCTGGCGAGATATGCACCGCTGTCGGCAAACAGCTCCTCGCGCGAACGTCCCCAGATCTGGTCGTGGGCCGGGCTGACGTAGCTGAGCCGCACCTCGCCACTCACCGGGTCGCGGTCGAGCGTCCAGAACACCTCACGCAGGTTGTCGGCGAGGTTTCGAAAGCGTTCTTCACTCGCCTTGAGCGCGCTTTCGGCCCGCTTTCCCTCGGTGATGTCTCGAATCACCGAATGCACGAGCGTCTTTCCGTCAACCGAGAACGGGGCGGATACCGTCTCGATGTCGACGGTGACGCCGTCGGCGCGAATGAAGCGCATGTCCGTCTTCTTGACGGGCGCACCGGCGTACAGTCGCGTCAGGCGGTTCTGGGCCTCGGCGGCCGATTCGGAATGCGCGAAGTCCATCAGCGACCGGCCGACCATCTGCGCCGGGTCTCCCGCGCGGGCGATCCTCGCTGCCGCCTGGTTCGAGTAGACGATCACGCCGTTTTCGTGGACGATGATGCCGTCGGGCGACATGTCGACCAGTTGCCGGTAGCGCGCCTCGCTCTCCCGCATCTCGCGCTCGGCATGGCGCTGCACGGTGACGTCGCGGCTGTGGATCACGATCCCGGCCACCGCCGGATCCGCGCGCATGTCGCGCAGCGTCAGGATCAGCGAGAGCCATGCGCCATTCGTCCGCTGCCAGCGCAGCTCGAGCGTCTGCGGTCGCTCGGGAGCCCGGCACAGTTCGGCCACGTGTCCGCCAAGCCGCTGCCGGTCGTCGGGGTGCACGCGCTCGAACATGTTCGTTCCGATCGCCGCTTCGGGGCGCAGTCCGGCGATCGATGCGTAGCCGGGGCTCGCATAGCTGACCTGTCCCTCGCCGTCGACGATGAGCACGGGATCGGGTGTGCTCTCGAGCAGCGAACGGAAGCGGCGGTCGCCGATGTTCAGCGCGGTCAGCGGCGTCATGATTTCTGGTCCGGCGCGAGATCGAGCATGCGGCTTCCCGCCGTGTACTCGACGCTGCGCGCTTCGCCGAGGCTCGACAGCCGGCGCATGACGGCCGCGATCCGCCGCACCTGCTGCGTGATGACCTCGAGGTGCTCGCGAAGCTCGGGACCGGCTTCGCATTCCGCGGCGAGTCCGACGTGCGCAATCAGCGCGGCGAGTGGATTGTTCACCTCGTGCTGCACGGCAACAGTCGTCTCGCCAATGCCGGCGAGGCGCTGGGCGTGCGCGAGCGCGGCTTCCGCCTTACGGTGTGCCACCGCGTGCGCGATCCGCCGCTCGGCGATCACCAGCCGTGCGCGCAGCTGCTCGGCGGTCAATGGCTTCATGACGTAGTCGTCGACGCCGGCATCGAGCGCGATGGCGAGGTCGCCGTCGGCGCCGCGCGAGGTGACCATGAGGACGAAGGTCGTGCCTCCGCCTTCGGTGGCGCGGATGCGGCGGCAGACCTCGAGGCCGTCGAGCAGTGGCATCTGCCAGTCGAGGACCATCAGGGCGGGGCGCTCACGCTCGAATGCGTCCAGCGCCGCCTGCCCATCACCTACCGCGGTCACTTCATGCCCGCCGCGCTCGAGGGTCGCCTGCAAGAGGCGACGGGTCGACTCGCTGTCCTCAGCCAACACGATTTTCATCAAGGATCCTGCGCGAGTCTACGACGTCCTAACGCTACCTAGTCAGACGAGTCGCCGACGGTCCAAGTCACCGCCCCTGTATCGAGCGGAGCGCGGTGACCCCTGCACGGGCGCGGAGGCGCCGATCAAACGCTCATCGGCACCGCAATTGCCTTCCTCCGCGGTCCGATGGCGCCGCGGCGGCGCTCATCGACGCCGATCTTCCGGAGGAAGCAGCACATGAAAGCATTGGTCTGGCACGGCAAGGACGACGTCCGCATCGACACGGTGAAGGACCCCGAGATCGTCGATCCTACCGACGTCATCATTCGCATCACCGCGACCGCGATCTGCGGCTCCGATCTCCATCTTCTCGACGGCTACCAGCCGACGATGAAGGAAGGCGACGTGCTCGGCCACGAGCCGATGGGATTCGTGGCCGAGGTCGGCAAGGGCGTGAGGAAGTTGAAGAAGGGCGACCGCGTCGTGATCCCCTTCATCATCGCTTGCGGGCAGTGCTTCTTCTGCCAGAAGAAGCTGTTCGCCGCCTGCGAACGCTCCAACCCTAACGGTGACATGATGGCGAAAGTCATCGGACATCGCGGGGCGGGCGCGTTCGGCTTCTCGCACCTGCTCGGCGGATTCTGGGGCGGGCAGGCGGACTACCTGCGCGTGCCCTTCGCTGACGTCGGCGCGCAGAAGATCACCACCGACATCCCCGATGAGAAAGTGCTGTTTCTCTCGGACATCTTTCCGACCGGCTGGATGGCGGCCGAGAATGCGGGTATCGAGAAGGGCGACACGGTCGCGATCTGGGGCGCGGGTCCGGTTGGGCAGATGGCGATCCAGAGCGCGTGGATGATGGGCGCGGGGCGCGTGATCTCGATCGACCGCGTTGCCGAGCGGCTCGCGATGTCAGCGGGCCCCGGCAAGGCGGAGACGATCAACTTCGACGAGGAACACGTGAAGGAACGCCTCGACGAGATGACGAAGGGGCGCGGTCCGGATCGCTGCATCGACGCGGTCGGCTGTGAAGCGCACTCGCATGGCAGCGTCGACGCCGTGCTCGACAAGGCGAAGAAGACGCTCAAGCTCGGCACCGATCGCGCACACGTGCTGCGCGAGACGATCATGTGCTGCCGCACCGCCGGCACGGTGTCCGTTCCGGGCGTCTATGTCGGAATGATCGACAAGTTCCCCTTCGGCGCCGCGATGAACAAGGGTCTCACGATCAGGACCGGACAGACGCACGTGCAGAAGTACACGCAGCTGCTGCTCGACAAGATCGAAGCCGGCGAGATCGATCCGTCGTTCATCATCTCGCATCGCGCGAAGCTCGCGAAGGCGCCTGAGCTCTACAAGACTTTCCGCGACAAGAAGGACGGTTGCACGAAGGTGGTGCTCACGCCCTGATTTACTTCGCCCGTCACGCGGGCGAGACTTCGCTTCATGGAGAGCGTCGGGCGAGTCGTCTCTGTCAACGTCGGCGCCGTTCGCGAGGTCGAGTGGCGAGGAGAACTGATCCGCACGGCGATCTCTGCCGGCGAATACTCCCTCGACCTGCGCCTGCCGAAGCGCGGCGTCGCGCCATTCCAGTTCGTCCAACTCGGTTGGAATCCCCAGGGCCATGAGCCCCCGGGCGTCTACACGATTCCGCATTTCGACGTGCACTTCTACACGATCCCGGCCGCGGCGCGCGACGCGATCGACCCGAGCGATCCGCAGTACGCGGCCAAAGCGAGCAACCTGCCTAACGGCGAGTACGTGCCGCGCTACTACATCGTGCCGGGCCCGCCTGCCGCGGTCGCCGTCCCCCACATGGGGGTGCACTGGCTCGACGTCCGTTCGCCCGAGCTGCAGAGGATGCTCGGCAATCCGGCCGGATGGGCGCCATTCACCAAGACATTCATCTACGGATCGTGGGACGGTCGCTACACCTTCTTCGAGCCGATGGTCACCCGCGACTACCTGCTTGGAAAGCCGGACGTCGTCACGCCGATTTCCGTCCCGGCGCGCTACCAGCAGCCTGGGTGGTACCCGACGTCGTACCGGGTGACCTATGACGGGGAAAGGAAGGAATATCGCATCGCCCTGACGGGGTTGGTGCGGCGGCCGTAGCGATTCCCGAAGCCTAACGGTCCTGACTGGCCCAGCCGCCCGCAACCAGTTCCTGCGCGGCGGCCGGGCCCCAGCTGTTCGGCTCGTAGACGACCGGCGGCCCGGCGTCCAGCACCGGGTCGACGATCCGCCAGGCTTCCTCGACGTAGTCCTCGCGCGCGAAGCGGAAGGTCTCGCCACGCATCGCGTCGCTCAGCAGCTCGGAGTACGGATCGGTCTCGGCGCCGGCGTGGTTGTGGCTCGCCAGCAGCTCGAGCGGATGCCCGGCATCGTTGTCGGGTTCCCTGACGGTCGCGCCGAGCCCGATCTCGAAATCCGGTCCGAGCTGGAAGCGCAGGTAGTTCGAGACGAGCGGTACTCCCGCGATCGCCGGTGGACGGTGCAGCTTCACGACCACCTCGGTGCGGGCCACGGGCATGCACTTGCCGGCGCGGATGTAGAAGGGCACGCCGTCCCAACGCCACGACTCGACGGCGAGCGACAGGGCGACGTACGTCTCGGTGTTCGAGTTTTCCGCGACACCTTCCTCGTCCAGATAGCCGCGGAACTGTCCGCGCACGACTCGATCTTGTGTCAGCGGAGTGATCGCCTTGAGCACGCGCACCTTCTCGTCGCGCAATGTCTCGGTATCGTGGCTCCGCGGCGGCGGCTCCATCGCGACGTTGGAGAGCACCTGCAGCAAGTGGTTCTGCACCACATCGCGAATCGCGCCCGTCTGATCGTAGAACGCGCCGCGCCCCTCGACGCCAAATGGCTCGGCCATGGTGATCTGGACATTCTCGACGTAGTTCCGATTCCAGATCGGCTCGAGGAAGGTGTTCGCGAACCGGAAGAAGACGAGGTTCTGCACCGCCTCCTTGCCGAGGTAGTGATCGATCCGGAAGATCGAATGCTCGTCGAAGCAGCGGTGCAGGATCTCGTTGAGCCGGCGCGCCGAGGCGAGGTCGGTACCGAATGGCTTCTCGAGCACGAGCCGCGCGCCCTTGCCGCGACCGTTTCGGCTGAGCTGCCCGACGATGGTCTCGAACGCGGACTGCGGAATCGCCATGTAGTGCAGCGGATGCTTTGCGTCGCCGATCTCGCGATGCAGGTCGTCGAAGGTCTTGTTCGCGGTGTACGGACCCTCGACGTAGCGCAGCATGCTCATGAGCTTCGGAAAGGCCTGCTTGTCGATGCCGCCGCCATGCTTCTCGATGCTTTCCTTCGCGCGCGCCTGCAGCTGCTCGAGCGACCACTCGCGCCGGGCGACCCCGATGACCGGGCCGTCGAGGACTCCGGCCTTCACCATCCGCTGAAAGGCCGGAAAGATCTTCTTGAACGCGAGATCTCCGGTCGCGCCGTAGAAGACGAGCGCTTCAGAGCGCGGATTATCCATGATCGCTTGTTCCCGTTGCCTAACGTTTGCCGTGTCGTTCGCGACCGATCGCCTGCCAGATGGCCGGATCTTCCTGTCCGAGACGCCAGAGCGCGAAGCGGCTCACTCCGGCAGCGCGTGCATCGGCGACGAGGCGCGCGAGCAGTGGAGCGTCGCTGACCCACATGTCCCACGCCGATCCGCGCCGCGCGCGGAGCGTGCGCGTCGCCGCATCGCGTTTCAGCGGCGCCTTCTCCCGCTTGGCGGTCGCGACTGCCTGCGCGTAGCCCAGATGCTCGGTGGGTTTTCCCCTCCGCCAACGATATGCGTAGGTCGGAAACCCGGCGATGACGCGCGCCCCTCCCCCGGCTTCGGCGATCCGCGCAGCCAGCGCGCTCTTCACCCACGACGGCTCGGCGATCGGCCCCGGCTTCGATCCCGCCCAGTGCTGGTCGTAGAGCATGACGATGACGTAATCCGCCACCGCCAGGAGGGGCTTCGCCGGGTACGCGGCCGTATCGGTCGCCGGGATCGCGAGCGCGACGACCTGAACACCGCGCGCCTTCGCGGCCGTCCCGATCGCCCGGATCACGGTCACCTGCGCAGCCAGGTCGCTGGCTTCGAGCGCCTCGAAATCGAGCACGATGCCGTAGTAACCCATCGCCGCGGCGTGGTCGGCGATCGCGCTGGCCGTCGCGGCAAGCAGCTGCGGCGTCGCCGCCAGGGTGCGAATCGTTCCCGGATGAAAGCGGTCGCCGTGCCACGAAGTCACAATCGCCATCCGGCGCGGTGTCCCGCCTTTTCCGAGGAGGGTGTCCGGATACGGTGACGGAAGCAGTGGCCGCGCGGTCGCGCTGTCGAGGCCAATCCACCCGGTCACGACCACGTCCAGCTCACGCCCGTGGCGCCTCACGCTGCTGTCGCTCGCCGCTTCCCAGGGACCGGTAAATCCCCAGTACTCCGCGTGTTGCGCGGCGACCGGCGGCTGCTGCGCGCGGCAGGCGCCGGCACTCGCCAGCAGCAGGAGGAGCATCGATCCAAAGCTGAACAGGGTCTGGGGCATACGAATTGAATAAGCGAAGGACTGAGCCGAGCCACCGGCATGTGGTCAAGCAACATGCCATCTCGACATCCGCGCGCACCAGTTCGCGCGCCGCCGCCCCACCCCCGCGCGCCATCAGAGCCGTCACCGACGGCGGCCACGGGGGCGGAGCGCGCGCTCGGCATTTCGTGACGGAGAGAGTCGTTGACCCGAATCAGCAGTGGCGTTAACCCGATCGACGCGCAGCTCGGCGGCTTCATTGCCGGCCGGATTCATGTGTTCGTCGGCGTGCCGGGTACGGGGAAGACGAGCGCGACCCTGCATTTCCTCGATGCCGCGCTCCGTGGCGGTGAGCGGGCTGCGCTGCTCACCCGCGATCGCGGCGCCGATCTCATCTCGCATGCCGCGCATCTCGGGATCGACCTCAACCCCTCACTCCGATCCGGACGCCTGTTCGCGCTTCGCTATCGCCCGGATTTCGCGTCACGGCTCAACAGCGGCGCGTCGGTCGGTCACGTGCTCGATGAGCTGCGCACCGCATGGGGCGCGGACCCGGTGCAGCGCATCGTCATCAACAGCTGTTCACCCTTCCTCGGCGATGGCGCACCCTCCGATGCACGGATGCTCGCGCTCACCGAGTTTCTCGAGGCGAGCGGTGCGACGTCGGTCGTGACGCTGCCAGGCGAGCTCTCGACGGCGACGCTCGACCGCCGCCTCGAGCCGCTGCTCGATCGGGCGGCATCGGTGCTCCGTTTCTCGCGCGAGCCAGCCGGGGGGGGGCACTACCGCGTCGACGTCGTGAAGGTCCGGCAATCGTTTTCGTCGTCGCATCCGATGCGGTTCACGATCGACTCGCCTAACGGCATCGCCGCGCTTCCCGTCGCGGCCGCGGCCGGCGCCGCGCCGTCCGGTCCCGCCCGATCGCGGCGATTGGCCGTGCTCGCGTTAGGCGGCACGGCGGCCGGGATCCTCGCCGAGCTCGGAGTCGACGGCGACTCCGCGTCCGCGGTCTCCGCGGCCGATGCGACGCGGTCCGGCGCACTGGCGGGCGTCGGCGCGCTGCTCGTCGACGTCGGCCGCCAGCAGCTCGACCAGCTGCCGGCGCGTCTCCGCGAGCTCGGTCGTGCGCCGCTGCTTCCACCCCTCGTTGTCGTCGCCGGCTTCGACGTTCCGCCCGAGGAGCGCGCCGGCATCTTCGAGGCCGGTGCCGACGAGCTGCTCACGATCGAGATGGCGCCCGAAGAGCGCCGCGCCCGTCTCAGTGCCGCGATCCTCCGCGGCCGCTGCGCCCAGCCGCTGCCCGGCACGGACGCCCGCGGCGGTGCGCTCGGTGCGGCGACGACCACGCGCGGCGCGCTCTGACCGAGACCGGACGATGATCCGCTTTCGCTACGCGCTCTCCTTCACCTTCGCCGTGCTCCTGCTGACGGCGAGCGCGCTGTTCGTCTTCACACGCATCAGCGACGGGGCCTCGGCCGCCACCACCGCCTCGCCAGCGCCCGCACCCGAGACGCGCACCCTCGCCAACGCGGCGGCGATGATCGCACCCTCCCTCGCCGATTACGCGCGGTTCGCGGACGATGACCGGGCGTGGCGCGAGAAGCACGCCCGCGCGGTGAGCGCGAGCGAATGGCGCGCCCGCGGTGACGGGCGCCCCACCCCGCGTCAGCTGATGCAGGACCGCGTCTATCGCGCCAGCCGCGCCGGCAACAGCGGCGCCGCGATCCGGGAGCTCGAGCGCTGGGTCGGCACGAATCCACGCGACCGGGACGCGCTGCTTTCCCTCGCGCGATTGCTGAACGAGACTGGCCGCCGCGACGAGTCGCTCGAGCGCTACCGCCAGATCCTCGCGCTCCGCGAGCGTTGACGATGCACCGCCCAGCGTTAGGCGGCATCGCCGTCCTGCTCCTCTGCGTTCCCGTGCTGGCGGGTGCCCAGCGCGCCACGCGCCGGCCGGCGGCCGCCCGGCCCGTCTCCGAAGCCGTCGCGGTCCGCGCCGAGTATGCCGCGGTGCTGCTGCAGGCGGAGAAATACAGGGAAGCAGCGAAGGAGTATCGCGCGCTGCTCGCGATCGACAGCACCAACACGCGCTATCGGCTTGGGCTCGCCCGTGCGCTCGCCTGGGACAATCGCTTTCGCGAAGCCGATCGTGAGCTCACCGTCCTCGCCGCCCGGCGCCCGGTCGATCCCGCTGTCGCGCCGCTCATTCTCTCGGTGCGCGCGGGGTACGAGCCGACCGCGCGCGAGGCAGCGGGCTGGGTCGCCGAGCGCCCGGACTTCCGGATTTACCGAGTGGCGCTCGCCGAGGCACTTGTCAGGGGGCGCGACCCACGCGCGGCGATTGCGCAGTACGATACGCTGCTCGCGGTCCGCGATTCGGCGCCATTGCTCGTCGGTCTCGCCGCCGCCTACACCGCGGCCGGCGACGAATCGGCCGGCATCGAGCGCGTGCGCGGGGCTGTCGAGCGCCAGCCCGCGGACTCGGCGATTCGTCACGCGTACGCTACGGTGCTGACGACCGCCCGCCGCTACGATGCCGCGGTGGCGCAATACGACACGTTGCTCGTCCAGCGGCCGGTTGCGCCCTTCTACCTCGAGCGGGCACGCGTCAACGTCGCCCGCGACCGGCCGGCTGACGCCGAGGAGGATGTTCGTGCGGCGCTCGCTGCGCGCCCGTCGGTCGATGCATTCCTGATGCTTGGAGATCTCTACAGGCAGCGCGGCAGTTTCGCCGCGGCCGGTGCGGCGTACGAGAACGCGCGCCTCATCGGAGGCGGCGATTCGCGCATCGCGGCCAGTGTTGCCCTGCTCGCCCGCGAAGCCCGCCCCGTGATCGCATTCGTTCCAGCGTACGACCTGGGCTCCGCCTGGCAGGTGGCCGCGCTCGCCGAGTCGGACAACATCGGCATGTCGTACCTCACGTTAGGCGCGAGGCGCGGCGTGATGATTCCCTTCGGCGCATCGGGAAGTATTGGCGCGGAGTATCGCCGGCTTGGGGCCGATGACCAGTTCGGATCGCGCCGGATGAGCGGCGTCGCCGTCGACGCGGGCGCGAGCCGGACCTTTCTTCACGGACAGCTCGGCGGGCGGTTCGGCGGCGTCGCCCACTCCCCTGGCGGCATCACCCCGTATGCGTCGATCGCCGCAACCGGGTGGATCGGTGCGGCGGTCGGATCGATCGAGGCAGCCGGTGGTCCCTCGTACCCCGAGCTGATGACGCTCACCTCGCTCCGCGGACCAGGCGGTGAGCGGGCGATCACCGAACGAAGCCTGCGCCTGTCGTTAGGCGGACCGGTGCGGCAGGTGGACGTCGCGCTCTCCGGCGAGCGCGCGCTGATGAGCGACGGCAACACCCGCCTGACGGCGCAAGGCGTCGCGCGCTATCAGCTCGCGCCCGGCCTCGCCGCGCTCTATTCGCTGAGTATGTTGCGATTCGCCGAGCGCAGTGAACGGTATTGGGACCCACGCGGGTACGTGGCCAACGCGCTCGGGCTCGAGCTCGCGACCCGCAAGCCACGCGGCTTCTCGGTGGTGGCGCGCGTCCTGCCGGGCGTCGCGCAATCGGACGAGATCGGGTCGCTCGCGCTCGTGACCGCCGGCTCGCGCACGCGGAGCACGACCGCCCAGCTCAACGCGAGCGGTGAGCTGGGCTACCGCGCTCGCGCATGGGAGTTCGCGGTCGCTGCGTCCTACGGGCGTGGACGATCGGGCGGCTATCAGCGAGGCGGAGCGAACGCGATTCTCCGCCTGACGCCGTGAGCAAGCCGCGAGTCTGGTGGACGCGTGCGGCGGTTGCCGCAACGGTGCTGCTCGCGACATGGGTGGCCTGGAAGCTGATCGACATTACCGGGTTCGACGTCCTCGCGGCGCTTTTCCAGCTCGCGGTCGCGCTGCTGTCGGTGTTCCTGGTCGTGCTCGTCGTCCGCTACGTCCTGCTCCTCTGGCTCGGCTACCTGCACCACATCGAGGGGCATGGCGGAGTCGATTCGTCGATCGCTCCACACGTGACGGTGATCGTTCCGGTGTACAACGAGGAAGCGGTCATCGTACCGGCGTTGCGCGCGTTGCTGGAGCTGCGCTACCCGTGGTTCGACATCCTCGTGATCGACGACGGCTCGCGCGACGGGACCTTCGCGAAGGCGTCGGCGCTGGCCGGCAGGTACGGCAACACCACGCTCCGCGTTGTCTCGAAGCGGAACGGCGGCAAGGCGAGCGCGCTGAACACTGGTATCGCGCTCGCAGGCAGCCCGTTCGTGCTCTGCATGGATGGCGACTCGCGGCTTTCGCCGGACACGCTGCGCTTCTCGATGCGCCACTTCGCGAACCCGCGCGTCGCCGCCGTCGCCGGCAACGTGAAGGTGGTGAACCGGAACAATCTCTGGACGCGGTTGCAGGCACTCGAGTACATCGAGGGGCTCAACATGCCGCGCCGCGCCCAGGGGTTCGTCCGGGCGGTGAACATCGTGCCCGGTCCGATCGGGGTGTTTCGCCGCGACGTGCTGCTGCGCGTCGGAGGCTACGATACCGACACGTATGCCGAAGATGCCGACCTGACGCTCAAGATCCTGACCGATGGCTGGCAGATCGTCTACGAGGATCGCGCGATCGCCTGGACCGAGGCGCCCGAGGCGCTGCTCGACATCATCAAGCAGCGCTATCGCTGGACCCGCGGCATCCTCCAGGCGTTAGGCAAGCGCCGCGACTGGCTGACGACGCGCCAGGGCGGCATCGCCGTCTGGATCTCGCTGCTCTCGCTCTTCTTCGAGGCGATTGTCTGGCCGGTGGTGAACGTGCTCGGCAACGTGCTCTTCGCGACGGCAGCGCTGGCGGGAGTGGTCCCCGCGGGGGTGTTCTACTGGTGGGCGCTGCTGACGCTGCTCGATGTCGCGGCCGCGCTCCACTCGGTGGTGATGGAAGAGGAGTCACTCGCTCTCGTGCCATACGCGGTGATCTACCGCTTCTTCTTCATCGCGACGATCGACGTCGCGAAGCTGCTGGCAACCGTCGAGCAGATGTTCCGCGTGCCGATGACGTGGGGCAAGCTCGAACGGGCCGGCCGTCTCTGATCATCATGGGTTCATCATGAAGCTCGACTCACTCCTTTCCACCGTCATTCTCGTCTCGTTCCTCGTGACGATCATCATGGCGATCGGCAGCTACGCCGCGTACAAGCTGCGCGAGGGCCGGCGCCCGCGCGCCGACGAAGTCGTGGCCGGCGGCGATTCGGCATTCTTCGAGCGGATCGTCGCGAGCGGCCCGACCGACGCCGTCGGGCGCAGCGACCAGCCGCGTGGCTAGGGTTCGCGGCGACGTCGTCGCGTTCACGTTAGGCGCGCTCGCGGTCGCTGGCATCTCGGTCGGGCTGACGCTTCGCCACCGGGCCGCGGCCGCCGGACAGCGCCAGCGGTTTTCCGGGTCACGCGTCGTCGCCGACCTGCCGACGGCGCTGCTGTCGCCGCGGCTCCCCGTATCGCTCCGCGTCGTGGTCGTGCGCGACGAGGCGGCTGCGTCGTTCTACGGCCGGGCGACGACGCTCGACAGCATCATCGCGACCTGGCGGACGGCGCTGCGCGCGGCGGGTGCTGAAGTCTCGGTCCTCGGGTCGGGAGAGCTTGGCCGGGCCGGCGCCGCGGCGGTGCTCGTCGTTCCCTCGTCGCCGTGCCTGACGGCTGCGACGCGGGCGGCGATCGATGCCGCGCTCGCCCGGGGCCGCGGCGTGCTGCTGACCGGTCTCGCCGGGACCAAGGATGCCGGTTGCCGCGACGTCGGGTATGGCCTGATCACGACGCTCACCGGCGCGCAGCGCGTCGCGCCGTTAGGCGACCGGGCGATGACGTATGTGACCGTTCCGAACGCGGGGCCGCTTGCCGCCGGTATTCCGCCCGGCGCGCGCATCGACGTGAAGCCCGGCGCACAGGTCGCGCTCCGCCTGCCCAGCCGCGATGCATATTTTTCCGACTACGTCCTCGAGCCCGCCGGCGTAACCGGCGAGGAGCTGCTCGACGGTGCGATCGCCCATCGCGCATCCGGCGGCGGACGCGCCGTCTATTGGGGGTTCGAGCTGCGCGACGTGACGCCGACCCCGTGGAGCCGCAGCGTCGCTGCGCTGCTGGTCCGCAATTCGGTGGTCTGGTCGGCCGGCCTGCCGCTCGTGTCGGTCGAGCCCTGGCCCGCGCCGCATCGCGCGGCGGCAACGATCGCGCAGGACGTGGAAGCGGATTTTTCAGATGCGCGCCACGCCCTCGACTCACTCTCGGCGGCGAAGATTCCCTCGACGTTCTATCTCGTCTCCGACCTGGCGCGCCACAACAAGCGGCTGTCGAAGGCGATGGCCGAAGCGGGCGAGATCGGAAGCCATACCGAGAACCACAAGCTGCTCGGTGGTGTCGCACTCCGCGAACAGCAGCGGCGCTTGCAGGTCTCACAGCGTGACCTGAGCGACCTGCTCGGCGCGCCGGTGAGCGGGCTGCGTCCCCCCGAGGAGCAGTTCGACCGGGCGACGCTCGTGGCGTGGCTCGCGAGTGGTGGCAGCTATGTGTTCGGCGCGAACGATTCGCGCTCCGGAGCGCCTGAGCTGATCCCGCTCGACGGCGACACCCTCGTCCTGTTCGGCCGCGTCACCCCCGACGACTTCGGCGCGGCGAGCGACGCGCGCTCAGGCGTGACGCAGGCGGCGGCCGGATACCTCGACGACTTCGCCAAGATGCGCGCGTTAGGCGGGTTGTACATGCTCAGCTACCACTCGCAGCTGCTCGCTCGTCCCGATCAGGTACCGGTGCTCGCCCATGTCGCCCGCGCGATCGCGCGTGACTCGACCGTCTGGCTCGCGACCGTCGGCGACGTCGCACAGTGGTGGCGCGCCCGCGCCGATCTGGAGGTCACCGCACGCGCCAGCGGCAACACGGTCGTCGTCGATGTACGCAACCGTGGCGCCGCGGCCGTGACGGGCGCGGTGGTGCGTGTCGATTTCGGCGGGACGCGCGCTGCGCGCACCGCCACTGTGCCGATGCTCGCTGGCAGTGCGGGAATGACTCGGCTCGCTCTCCCCTCGATCGGAGCGGGCGCGCGGCGGACCTTCACGCTGATGTTCTGAGCGGGCAACGAGAACCGTCAGTTCTCGGCCAGCGCGCTCCATTGGCTCACGCGATTGCCCTGACGCCCCTTCGATGTATTATCTGATGTCATGGCGCGCGGGTCATGTCTCGCCGCGAGCCTCTCCCCGGGTCCCAATCAAATGACCAGAGCTCTTTTTGCCACGTTGCTTTTTGCTGCCACTCCGCTGGTCGCCGCCGCTCAGCAGCCCGCGGCGAAGCCCGAGGACACCGAGGTCTGGACGCCGGTCCCGGCGATCGTCACCCCGGGCGCGACGAGCAGCAGTGCGCCATCTGACGCGATCAAGCTGTTCGACGGTCGCGGCCTGACCGAGTGGGTGAAGGCCGGGACGGCCACCGCCGCCGGATGGACGGTGAAGAACGGCATCCTGACCGTGAACAAGGCGGCGGGCGACATAGAGACGAAGCGGAAGTTCAGGAACTATCAGCTGCATCTCGAGTGGCGCGAACCGGTGGGACTGAGGGACAGCGGCCAGGCGCGCGGAAACAGCGGGATCTTCCTCGCGACAGTCGGATCGACGGGCTACGAGCTGCAGATCCTCGATTCGTACCGGAACAAGACCTACGTCAACGGGCAGGCGGGGAGTATCTACAAGCAGTCGCCGCCGCTCGCGAACGCGATGCGGAAGCCCGGTGAGTGGCAGGTCTACGATGTCGTCTGGACCGCGCCGACCTTCACCGCCGATGGCTGGATGAGCACTCCGGGTCGGGTCACCGCATTTCATAACGGTGTGCTCGTCCAGAACAATTACGAGGTGAAAGGGACGACGGAGTACATCGGTCCGCCGACCGTCGTCGCGCATGGCGCATCGGCGATCCGCCTCCAGGCGCATGGCGATCCGAGCCCGCCGATCAGCTTCCGCAATATCTGGGTGCGCGAGCTGCCTTGAGCGTTCCAGCGCGATCGGAAACCGCCCTCGATCCCCTCCCGTAGAGCGCGCCAGACGAGAGAGCTGTCGGCGCTCTCGAAATGGTCGCAATCGGGGAGGAGCTCACCATGACACGACGGGCGCAGAACATCTGGATCGTCGGCGCAGGGATCTTCACCGCGATCAACCTCGGTGGCGGGATCTACGCGGCGGCGATGGGCGAACCGCTTCACGCGGGCGCGCATGTCGCGCTGACCTTCGTCGGCGCCTACGTCTTCTGGCGGTTCGCGGTGAATCGGCTGGCGGAACGGGGCTGGCGATTGGGGGGATCCGGGACGGTTGAACTTCCGGATGAATCTCCGGACCGGCTCGAGAGCCTCCAGCAGTCGCTCGATGTCGTCGCCGTCGAGGTCGAACGCATCGGCGAAGGTCAGCGGTTCATGGCGCGCCTCGTCGCCGAACAGGACGCAGCCGAAGCGGCAACGCGGGACTCCGCCGCGCCGGTCGAGGTCAGGGCCCCGGCGCCGCCGCCTAACGTTCGGCGCGACTGACCGCCGGCACGCGTTCATCACGGCGCGACCTTTGACCGTTAGGCTGATCTTCTCGCGTTCAGCTCGATTCGTGGCATCAGCGGCGATTCCCCGACTGGCCTGGATAATGCCACTCATCGGCTGACAGGTCAGTATTGTCCGTCAGAAGCCTGGAAGGGCCCGCCATGTTCGCTCCGGCAGGATCAATCGCGCGAATGGTTCGCTTTCGCCGCACAGAATCGCCAGCGCGGGGGATCGCGCCGGCAACCGTCGCGCCACTCGAGGACGTCGTGGCGACCCACCGGCTGGCCGAACGCGTTACCCGCCCTCCGAACCATGCCGGGGAGGCGCGTGCATTGCACGCAATCTCCCGGGCGATGACGGTCTCGGCGGGGGCCGCGCTCGATGCGTTGACGCACCAGGTACTCGCCCTCTGGCGGCCGAACCGCAACGGCACGACCGGAATCAGTCTCGTCGAGCACGACGCGGCGAGCGGCACCGAGGTCTTTCGCTGGACTTCGATGGCTGGCCGCCTCGCCCATCGGGTCGGCGGCATGACCCCGCGCGCCTTCAGCCCGTGCGGAGTCTGCCTCGATTGCATGCAGCCCGTGCTGTTCGATCGGCCGGATCGGCGCTTCCACTACTTCGCCGATGCGGGGGCGCCGTTCATCGAGGGGCTCGTGCTTCCGTTCGTCGTCCGGGGTGAGCCGGCGGGTACGATCTGGATCGTGTCGCATGGCGACGCGCGCGTGTTCGACTCGGAAGATGTGCGCATCATGTCGCGCCTTGCCGAGTTTGCCGGGGCGGTCTACGGCATGTACGACCCGCGTACCCTCGCGGCGTAGGCGGTCGCGGCGATCGGCGCGCTCGCGATACGAGCGTCGCTACCACGATCCTGCCACGGACTGCCTCACGTCTGAGCGCGGCGAGTCCCGCGTCGACTCTTCCCGCGTTGTCATCCCAGGCTGCCAGCGACGGGTGATAGCCCTGCGCGCTCGAGCACCTTGGGGTGCCTCGATTACTTCTTCATTGCGCAGAATTTCCGGAACCACTATACAGGAGGACACACATGCCCGCTCGATACGCCAAGCGGGCCGCACCGCGCCCACCGGCGCGGCGCGTATGGCGCTCGCAGAGGGATACCCCTTCAGGAGAGTCTCATGCACACGTCACACGCACGAATGCTGTTTGCTGTCGCGATGCTCGGCGTCAGCGGTGCGATTCCGGCGCAGGAGCTTCCGACTTCGCAGCCCAGGTATCTGCAGATCATTCGCGAAGAGGTGAAAATCGGCCGCGACGCCGATCACGCGAAGCTCGAGGCCGGGTGGCCGGCCGCGTTCGAGCGCGCCAAGTCGCCGGACTACTACCTGGCGATGGTCTCGATGACCGGGGCGAATGAGGCGTGGTTCGTCATCCCGCAGGCGTCAAACGCCGCGGCGGATGCGACCATGAAACGCCAGATGACCGACCGCCAGCTGAGCGGCGAGCTCGAACGCCTGGCGAAAGCTGATGCCGACATGGTGAATAGCGTCCGGACACTGCTGGCGTCGGCGCGACCGGATCTGAGCTACGGCGCGTATCCAGATCTGTCGAAGCAGCGATTCTGGGAGATCACGATGTTCCGCGTTCGCCCCGGTCACGAAGGCCAGTTCGACGCAGCGGCGAAGAGCTACATTGCTGCGACCAAGCGGACGGCGCCTAACGCGTCGTTCCGGACCTATGAGATCATCGCCGGAATGGCGGGACCGACCTACCTGGTCTTTTCCTCACTCCCCTCGTACGCCGATTTCGACGGCATGGCCAGCGACGGCGAGAAGACGTGGACCGGGATGACGCCCGACGAGATGAGTGTCATGAACAAATTCTCGGCCGAGGGCGCGATCAACGTCGAGACCAACCGGTACCGGCTCAGCCCAGCCATGAGCTACGTGTCGCGAGCGGTACGGATGAGCGATCCCGCCTTCTGGATGCCGGCGAAGCGCACCGTGGCATCGGCCGCGCCGAGCGGAGCGTCTACTCAGCCCTGAGGACCAGCAAACGCCCCACGCAGTACGATCGCTTCGCGCCCGATCTCCTGGTAAACGGGCCAGCAGTGATCAGCGATGAGCTCGCGTGCTTCCCCGGCTGTGCCGGGGAAGCACGCCGCGTTACGGGGACGGCGCTGCCGCGATGGTGGTGAGCTGCACGGCAGCGACCTTCCACGTCGCACCCTGCTTTACCCAGACCGTCGTGATGCGCTGCTTTTCGCCGTTGGCGCCGGTGAGCTGGCCGCTGTACACCACCGTGTTGCCGTATGAGCGCCACTTCTCGTCGGTGGGAGGTGTGCGCGTTCCGGTCAGCGGGCGACCCTCGATCTCGGCGATGCGGTCCTGCTTTGTCTTCACCACTCCCTCTACGCCAGTCACGGTGAAGTCGTCCGTCGTGTACTTCGCCCACGCCTTGCTGTCTCCGGCCACCATCGCCGCGGTCCTGGTATCCGCCGCTTTCCTGAGCGAGGCGTTTTGCTGCGCGAGGAGAGGTGTCGCGAGCAGGGCGGACAGCGCGAGTGCAAGGATGTTTCGCATACGAGACCCTCGTTTTCGGGTGATCGTGCTGGAGCAACGAGCATCGCACCCGCGACGATAGTGCGTCATGTGGACACCCGCAAGAACGCCGGCACGATCATCAGGAATTCGCCGTCGGCTACTTTTCTACACTCCTTCCCGACACTCGAGGACCTGGCAATGGGGCGCATCGCGCGAATTCGACTGGCGGCCGCGGTATCACTGCTCGCGGTTGTGCTGAGCGGCTGCGTCGCGCCCCGGCGACATCCTCACTCGACCGACATGGGATTGCGTCCCCACTCCACGCGCCGTGCGTCGAACGCGCAGATCGCGACTGTGACCGACGACAGCGGGCGATGGTACGCGGGCCCGGTCGGACTGCATGTCGGCGTGCCAGCCGGTCCATCGCTCGGACTCGGCGTGCTTCGATCCCTTTCGTGCAAACCTGCGGTCACGTGCGAAGATCGCGAGACCATCGGGATGCTCATCGCCGAGCCCGGCCTGAACGCAGGGAGAGCGAGCGTCGGCATCACACGGGTGGCGGGTGGTCTCGGGAACGCCTTGACCGCGCGCGCGACGTACCTGCAGCGCTGGAGAAACACGACCGGCCGGTACGGAGGACTGGAGCTGAGCTGGCAGCCGATCGTCTATGTGGGCGCCCGCGTCGGTGCATTCAGACCGTTAGGGCAATCGAACAGGCCGATCCTGTGGACGCTCGACGCCAGCTTTGGACTGTGACATGGTGACGGCTTCTCCTGGCCGGGCCCGGGTCAGACCATCTCGGCCCGCTCCACCTCACTCCGCGCCGCGACCTGATCGGCGATGAACGCCGCGTCATCACCGACGCCGCCGATGAGCGAAGAGCTCACCCGGTGCTGGAAGCGGAGTCCGAGGAAGAAGAGTCCCGGCGCGCTGGGGACGACTCCGCGCTCGTGGCGCGGGTAGCCGTCGTCGCCGAACACCGGGAGATCGATCCATCGATAGTCGGGCGCGAAGCCGGTGCACCAGATGATGACGCGGGGGTCGAGGACCTTTCCCTCGCAGACGGGCAGTCCACCGCGCTCTTCGTCGATGCGCCCGACACAAACGATACCCGCGCCGACGATTGCGCGCCTCGGGATGCCGATGCGCTTGTCACCGCCGCCGCTCTTCATCTCGGCCATCATCCGGCGGCCGATGCGCGTGGCCCGCGTTGCCCGCTTGATCACTGGCCAGATCCAGGTGAAGATGTCCGCGCCGAGCATGCGTCGAGGCATGTAGCCGACATCCCGGCCGGCGAGCCATACCTTGCGGACGGTCGCGAGCTCGAGGGCGATCTGCGCGCCCGAGTTTCCCGCGCCGACGACGAGGACGGGACCGTCAGGCAGGGCGAGCGGGTTCTGGTACCCGCTCGAGTGGATCTGGTGAATCGTTCTGGCGAGGCGCGTCGAGACGTTAGGCAGATTCGGGCGCTGGAAGGCGCCGGTTGCGACAACGACGTTCTCCGCCTCGAAGCTGTCGCCCTTGACCGTGCGTACCATGTAGTGGTCGCCGATGCGCGTCACCGAGGCGACCTCGGCGCTCGTGCGCACGGGCAGCTCGAAGCGCTCGACGTAGCGCTCGAGGTAGTCGGCGACTTCGTCCTTGTCGGGGAAGTGTGCTGGCGGCGCGGGGAACGGCATTCCGGGAAGCCCGCTTCGCGCGGCCGGGGTGAAGAGTCGCAGTGAGTCCCAGCGGCGCCGCCAACTGTCGCCGATGCGCGCGTCCTTGGTCAGGACGACTGCGTCAACGTCGCGCGCGCTCAGGTAATAGGCGACGGAGAGTCCCGCCTGGCCGGCGCCGACGATGACGGTGTTGAAGCGCTCGATGCGCGGAGACGATGCCTGTGCCATGGCCCGGGTTCCTCTCGATGTCGCTCACCGTGAGTGAGCTGGAGTGCGGGCGGCAGATGCGTCGCTCACCCTATCATGATGGCGGATGCGCGACTCGGCCGCTTGAATGAATGGGCTGGATTGGGCTGGTGACGTTGCTCTGTGCGCGCTTTGCGAGCGCGCGCGGGTTACGTTATTCTCGCGGTCCAACCAGGAGCCATTGACCATGCGTCGTGCTACTATCGGGCGAGCGTTGCTCGCCCTCGCCGTTCTCGCAACACCTTGCGCCGCGTTCGCGCAGACGAGTTCCGCCGACTCCATCGCCGATCCCTACCGCTGGCTGGAGGACTGGAAGGGCGAGCGGGTCATGAGCTGGGTGAAGGCCGAGAACGCGAAGACGGCCGCCGTGCTCGAGAAGGATCCGCGGTACCAGGACATCTACAACCAGGCGCTCACGATGGCGCAGGCGAGCGACCGCATTCCGTACGTCACCTTCCTCGGCGGCGCTCTCTACAACTTCTGGCAGGACTCGGCGCACGTCCGCGGCATCTGGCGGAAGACGACGCTCGCCAGCTACCGGAGCACCAAGGCACCGGTGTGGACGGTGGTGCTCGATCTCGACTCGCTCGCGAAGGCGGAGAACGCCAATTGGGTGTGGCACGGCGCCGACTGCGCCCAGCCTGCCGAACGGCGGTGCATGCTCAACCTGTCCGACGGGGGCGAGGACGCATCGACGGTGAGGGAGTTCGACCTCCGGACGCGCTCGTTCGTGAAGGATGGATTCTCGCTGTCGCGCGGCAAGCAGCGCGTCGCATGGACGAGCGAGGACACACTTCTCGTCTCGCGCGAATGGAACACCGGCGACGTCACGACCTCCGGCTATCCGTTCATCGTCAAACGGCTCGCGCGCGGACAGGCGCTGACGGACGCGGTCGAGATCTATCGCGGTACGGCGACGGATGGCGGCTATGGCGTCACGCCGTTCACGGTGGTCGACGCGAAGGGGCATCGCTTCAGCTTCATCGACCGTCCGCTCAGCACCTTCGAGTCGGAGAAGTACATCGTGCGGCCGAGTGGCGTCGCGCGGATCAGCGTTCCACTGAAGGCGCAGATCAGTGAGCTGATCGACGG
>JANMAM010000101.1:0-33145 GCA_031359795.1 Gemmatimonadaceae bacterium | reverse complement strand
GGCCTCGACTGCCTGCCGATGGGCTACCTGATCTGCGGCCCCGTCGGAACGGGCAAGAGCTTCCTGATGCAGTGTGCCGCCGGCGAGTTCGGTGTGCCCTGTCTGATGCTCCGAAACTTCCGCTCGAAGTACGTCGGCGAGACCGAGGGAAATCTCGAGCGCGTCCTCACCGTGCTGCGCTCGATGGGTCCCGTGCTCGTCGTCGTCGACGAAGCCGACGCGATGCTCGGCGATCGCGACCAGGAGAACGATCCCACCGGCAGCCGCACCTTTGCGATGGTCGCGACGCAGATGGGCGACACCCGCTACCGCGGCCGCATCCTCTGGGCGCTGCTGACCGCGAGGCCGGATCTGCTGCCTGTGGATCTCAAGCGGCAGGGCAGGGCGGAAGTGCACATCCCGCTCTTTTATCCGAGCGAGGAGTCCGAGCTGAAAGCGATGGCCGTCTCGATGGCGCGGAAGCTCGGCGCGAAGCTGTCGCCCGATGACGTCCCGGCGATGAAGCACGTTGGCTCGCTCTCCGGCTCCGATGTCGAGGGGATCATCGGACGGGCGTTGCGCATGTCACGCCTCGCTGGCTCGAGCACGATCACGAAGGACGCGCTTGCCGAGACGGTCGCGCAGTTCCTTCCCTCGACGCAGGGTCTCGAGCGGCGGTTGCAGGAGCTGGCCGCGGTGCTCGAGTGCACGGACCGCATCTTCCTGCCGAAGTGGGCCCGCGATCGCGTGGCGAAGCCTGACGGTCGCGCCGAGCTGCAGGCGGAGTTCACGGCGCTCCGGATGCAGCTCGAGGGGCGTTAGGCGGCGCGCTCCCCTCGGACGGCGGCAACGAAGGCTCGCACCTTCGCCGCGTCGAGCGGACCGCCAGTTCGCACGCCACTGCAGATATCGACGCCATACGGAATGGCCGCGGCGATCGCCGCGCCTACGTTCTCGGCGCGTAGCCCGCCGGCCAGCCAGAGCGGTACGTCGATCGCCTCTCGAATCGCGCGACTCACCGACCAATCGTGAACGCGTCCGGTGCCGCCGAGCTCCTTGATCTTCGCCGTCGGGTTCCCCGAGTCGAGCAGGATCGCGTCGCTCGTTCTGGCCGCGATCCGGGCTTCGTCCACCGACTCGGGACCAGTCACGTGCACCACCTGAACGATGCGGACGTCAGGACGCGCCTTGCGAATGCGATCGCGCGTTCCCGGCGTCACGTAGTCGACGATCTGCACCGTGTTCGCGCCGGTCTGCCCGAGCTGCGCAACGATCGCGTCGGCTTCGATCTCGCTCGTCAGCATGAACGTCGGGACGCCGCGCGGGACCGTCGCGATGATCTCGTGGGCGAGCGACTCGGCGATCGGCCCGGGACCACTCGGCATCCGCATCACGAAGCCTAACGCGTCGGCGCCTGAGTCGAGCGCGAGCATCGCTTCGGCGACGCTGGCCATGCAGCAGATCTTGATGCGGGTGCGGATGTCTGACGGCATGCAGCGAATTCGGTAGCGGTGATCGGTAGCGCGAACCCGTGGGCGGCGTTGAAGCACGGAGCTCCTGCGCGGTTCGGCTCCCCGCTAACGGCTAATGGCTGACGGCTGCTGTTCCGTTCAGAACAGCGTCTGCTGCGGATGCTGCGCCGGCGGCGTGTAGCCGAAGTGCCGGTACGCCTGCGCCGTCGCCATTCGCCCGCGCGGCGTCCGCTGCAGGAATCCGTTCTGCACGAGAAACGGCTCGTACACCTCCTCGATCGTGCTCGCGTCCTCGCCCGTCGCCGCGGCGATCGTCGTCACGCCGACCGGACCACCGTCGAACTTTTCGATGATCGTCTTGAGGATCCGCGCGTCCATGTCGTCGAGCCCGAATTCGTCGACGTCGAGCATCGACAGCGCCGCCTGCGCTACCGCGAGCGTGATCTCGCCATTGGCCTTCACCTGCGCGTAGTCGCGGATCCGGCGCAGCAACCGGTTCGTCACCCGCGGCGTTCCCCGCGAGCGTCGCGCAATCTCCATCGCACCGCCGTCGTCGATCTTCACGCCGACCACTTCCGCCGAGCGCTTCACGATTTCCTCGAGTGCCTCGACCGGATAGTAGTTGAGACGCTCGACGATGCCGAACCGCGCGCGCATCGGCGGTGTCAACATTCCGTAGCGAGTCGTCGCCCCGATCAGCGTGAACTTCTCGATTGGCATCGTGATCGTCTGCGCCTTCGGGCCCTCGCTCAGGCGGATGTCGATCTTGTAATCCTCCATCGCCGGATAGAGAAACTCCTCGATGATCGGCCGCAGCCGATGGATCTCGTCGATGAAGAGGATGTCTCCCTCGCGCATGTTCGTCAGCGTCCCGACGAGGTCACCCGGCTTCTCCAGCGCCGGTCCCGACGTCGTTCGGATGTTGACGCTCAGCTCACGCGCGATCAGCTCGGCCAGCGTCGTCTTGCCCAGCCCCGGCGGCCCGAAGAACAGCGTGTGATCGAGCGGCTCCCGGCGCGCCAGCGCCGCGTCGATGTAGATCCGCAGGCTGTTCTTGACCTTGTCCTGGCCAATGAACTCCGCCAGCCGCTGCGGGCGGAGCGACAGCTCGACGACGGACTCGTCGGCGAGGATTTCGGGGGTGGTGATCTCGGCGCGCGTCATCGTCTCCATACACTACCTGCTGAACGAGGAACCTCCAACCGTGAGCGGGCGGATTCTTCGCACGCCCGACGTCATTCACACCTCGCAAAACAGTCCCCGAATATACCCCGAAATTGGTCGGGCGTCGAGACTGAGCGCGAACGATCGCCGTCGGTCCCCGTGACGCACGGCACGTAGTTGCGCTCGCTTCAATCCAGCCGTCCTCGGGTGTAACGCGTTTTCTCGAACGCCGCGCCGGTCACCGCGCTGCAGCTCTCCCTCCGGTCACATCCGATGCTGAAATCATTCCGCACGACGGTCCGCACTGCGGCCCTCGCCGGCTGCATAGTCGTCGCCATCGCTTGCACGGTCCCGACCGACCTTCCGATCTGGAACACCGTCTGGCAGGTGCCCGCCGACAGCTCCGAAATTACGGTCGCAAGCCTGCTCCCGGAATCCGTCGGAGTGGTCGACATCGGTGGCGGCGCGAAGGCTTTCTCCTTCAGCCTTCCCCCCGCGTCAACGAGCACGACGCTGGGCGAGACCTGTTTCGCCTGCGCGTCGGCGAGTGGGACGCGGCTGCCCAAGCCCGCCTTCACGCTCGCCGAGTCGACGACGGTGGCGATGCCGACCGACGTGATCACCGCGGACATCATCGGCGGCCGCATCGATTACGCGCTGACGAGCGGCTTCAACTTCGACCCGATTAACCCCGGCGCTGGTTCGCGCGGCTGGATCCGCATTCGTATCACTGCGGGCAATACGCTCATTGCCCGCGACTCGATCGACGGTGATGCAATGACGCTCCCGACCGGCGTCACGCGCAGCCGCTCGATGGCGCTTCTCGCGTCGTCGGCCGCCCCGATCCACCTCGCCGGACCTGTCACCCTGGTCGCGACGATGTTCTCCCCGACCGGCGACTCGGCGACGATGAACACGAGCGAGCAGTTCTCGGTCAGCGCCGCAGCCAACGACATCACCGTCGCTCAGGTCTCGATCAACGTGCCGACGACGACCTTTGCTCCGCAGCGTGGCGTTGTCGACCTGTCAGGCATGAATGACGCGACCACCGGCAAGATTGCCGGCGGCGCTGTCATCCTCGGCATCAGGAACCCATTCGCTGTCGGGGGCTCGCTGTCGATGGACTTCCGCGCGCCTAACGGCGCCCACGTCGTCAAGGGCTTCACGCTCAACGTCGGCGGTCCCGGCTCGCTGCCATCGACAATCCGGCTCGGGATGACAACCGACGAGATCAATTCGCTGATCGGCCAGACGGACGTGGCCATCACGATCAGCGGCAGCGTGTCCGCCCCGAACGGCGCGGTCACCGTGACACCGACTCAGAAGATGGCAATCACGACGCTGGTCGAAGCGACCATCGTCACCGGAGGGAAGTAACGATGGCTGACTTGAAGAACGCGCTGCGCGGTGCACTCGCCGCGTCCGTGCTTGCAGTTTCGCTGGCCGCGACCGCGGCCGCTCAGCTGCCCAGCGCGAGCCCCGCCGCCCTCGGGATGGGCGACAACTACACCGCGCTTGCGCGCGGCTTCGGTGCGGTGGCCTGGAACCCGGCCAACCTCGGCCTGTCGGGGAATCCGCGGTTCTCGCTCGCGATCATGGGGCTTCGCGGCACGAGCGATCTCGGGCCGATCACCGGCGCCGATGTCGCGCGCTACCAGGGCGTCAGCCTGCCTGACGACGTTCGCGACGCCTGGATGCAGCGCATCGAGGACGAAGGTGGCGAGCAGGGCCAGCTCGGCGCAGGCGTCACCTACTTCGGGATGAGCGTCGGCCGGTTCGCTATGCAGATCTCGAGCGCTGTCTCCGGGGAGGCGAATCTCGCCCCTGACGCGATGGAGCTGATCCTCTACGGCAACGCCGGCCGCACCGGCACGCCGCGCGACACGCGGCTCGATGGCGCGCACCTCACCGGCGCGATGACGACGACCGCCGCACTCGCCTGGGCGCGCCCGATCGATCTCGCCGTCGGCCGTCTTTCGATTGGCGCGACGGCGAAGTACATCATGGGCAATGCGCTCGTGCACGGTGAAGATGGCGGCTCCTTCCTCAGCGCCAACGCGTCGGAAGTGATCATTCGCTTCCCGCTCATCGTCTCGGACACCGGTGGCGGCGCGTCGACTGGCAATCACGGACGCGGCATGGCACTCGACTTGGGCGCCGCGTGGCAGAGCGGCCCGCTCACCGCCGGACTCGCGCTGCAGAACCTCATCAACACCTTCAAGTGGAACGCGAGCAGCCTGTTCTACAAGCCGATCAACATCTACAACGGTCCCGATACCAGCTACAGCGAATCAGGTCGCGCGCTGCCACTCGACTCGGCGCCTGCTGAGGTCCGCGGCTGGCTTGACCAGCAGCGGTTCAAGCCGGCCGTCGCCGCCGGCGTCGCATTCCAGGCGACCCGCGCACTGCTCGTCACCGCCGACGTCCGCCACGAGCTCGGGGACGGGATGCGGATCGCCGAGCGCACGCACACCGGAATCGGCGCCGAGCTGCGCGCGATTCCCTTCGTCCCGCTCCGCGTCGGCGTCTCGACCCTCCTCGGCGGCTACGCGCTCGCCGGGGGCACAGGCGTCGAGATCGGCCCGGTGAACCTGACCATCAGTGGCCAGGACCGCCACACCCGCAACGGCCGCGCGCCCGCGATCGCCTTCGGCGTCACGATCGGCACACGTTAGGCAGTCTGCCGTCGTCTCCCGAGCCCCCGCCGCGTCACGCTACGCGGCGGGGGCTCGGGGTTTGCTCCCCCGGCTCCGCCGGATGGTCGCTGCACCCCGACCCCCACCGCTTCGCTGCCTCATCTCGGGGCGACGACGACGGGCCGCAACTTGCGCCAGCGGTGTCGCCTGTCACGCTCGTGCGGCCCACTGGAAGCGAACGTACAGGCGGCGCGAACAAGGCTCGCGCGAGCCCCGCCGTTTCAACTGCAAGGGAGTGCAGCCGGGGCGGGGTGCAGCGACCATCGGGCGAAGCCCGGGGAGCAAACCCTGCCCCGGCTGCGCGACCGCTGCGCAGTACCAGACGCTTCACACACGCGCGCGCATGCTGCGCAGCCGGAACGACGCTTCCTCCAGCGTATCGAGCTTCTTGCAGAAGGCGAACCTGACCAGCCCCCTGCCTGACGCCTTGTCATGGAAGAAACTCGACCCCGGCACCGGCACGACGCCGATCTCCTTTGCCATCCACTGCGAGAATACCCGGTCCGACTTGGATGACAGCGCCGAGAAGTCGGCGAGGATGTAGTACGCTCCCTCAGGAACGCAGAAGACGAAGCCGGCGTCGGCGAGCGCCGAGACCATCACATCGCGGCGTGCGCGGTAGTCGAGTGCGAGATGATTGTAGTAGTCGGCGTCGAACGCGAGACCGACCGCGGCCGCGGTCTGCAGCGGTGCCGGAGCGCCGACCGTCAGGAAGTCGTGCACTTTCCGGATCGCGTCGGTCTGTTTCTGCGGAGCGATCACGTAGCCGATGCGCCACCCCGTGCAGCTGAACGTCTTCGACAGGCTCGATACGGTGACCGTGCGCTCGCGCATCTTCGGCCACGTCGCCATCGGGTGGTGGTTCCCCGCGTAGCGAATGTGCTCGTAGACCTCGTCGGTGATCACCCACACGTCGTGCTCGACGCAGAGCTCCGCGATCAGCGTCATCTCGTCGCGGGTGAGCACGCGCCCCGTCGGATTGTGCGGCGTGTTCACGACGATCGCCTTCGTCTTCTTCGTGAACGCGGCACGCAACCGCTCCGGATCGATCCGCCAGTGCGGCCGCTCGAGCGGCACGAACTTCGGCACGGCCCCGGCGAGCAGGCAATCCGGCCCATAGTTCTCATAGAACGGCTCGAGAATGATCACCTCGTCGCCCGGATCGAGCAGCGCCATGAACACCGCCGCCATTCCCTCGGTCGCTCCGCACGTCACCGTGATCTCCGTGTCCGGATCCACGTCCAGCTCGTGCATCCGGCGGTAACGCTGCGCGATCGCCAGCCGCAGCGCCGGCGTTCCCCACGTGATCGCGTATTGATTGATGTCCCCGTGGATCGCTGCGCTCGCCGCATCCTTCATCGCGAGCGGCATCGGAAAGTCCGGCATCCCCTGCGCGAGATTGATCGCCCCATACTGCTGCGCGACACGAGTCATCTCGCGGATGACCGACTCGTTGAACGTCGAGGTTCGTTGTGCGGGCTTCATTGTCTCTTGCGCCGTGCGTAGTTGGTGATCGTGATCGTGATCGGCTATTAGGCTTTAGCCGTTAGCGTTGAGCGACTGCGGTAACCGTGGTTCCTTCCTGCTAACGGCTAACGGCTGCCGTTAGCGTCCTCCGATCTTCGCCAGCGCCGCCCGGATCAGCTCTGGCGCCGACATTCCCTTCTTCCCACCGTCCAGCACCGCTCGTACCGCCTTCTCCGCATCCGCCGTCGTGTAGCCTAACGACACGAGCGCCCTGATCGCGTCATCGACCCCCGTTCCCGCCACGCGTGGCGTGCCGCCATCCGTGGGCGCGGTCGAGTCATCGAGCTTGTCGGCGAGGTCGAGGATCATCTGCTCGGCCTTTTTCCGGCCGACCCGCGGGACGCTCTGCAGCGTCGCCACGTCCTTCTCGCGGATCGCCCGGACCAGTCGCTCGGCGGTCAGCGTCGAGAGCAGGCCTAACGCGAGCGACGGGCCGACGCCCTTCGCGCCGAGCGTCTTGTTGAACACCTTCCGCTCGTAAGTGCTGCCAAAGCCGTAGAGCAGCCAGGCGTCTTCGCGGATGATCAGCGACGTGAAGAGCGTCGTGTCGTCACCGACCCGGCCGACTGTCTCGTAGACGTTGAGCGGGATCAGCAGCTCGTAGCAGACGCCGCTGCTCGTCATGATCTCGACGCGATCGAGATCCTTGGCGACGAGGCGTCCCTGTACCTGAACGATCACGGTCCTCTCCTCCCCATCGTCGCATTGCGCGTCAGCGCGGGCGGCGCGTGCGCGGCGACGCGCAGGAGATGCGCGCCCATGCAGTAGGCCAGTGCCGCGGCAACACCGTCGGCGGCGTCGGACGGAGTGGGGATGCTCTTCAGCCGGAGCAGACGCGTCACCATGAACTGCACCTGCTCCTTGGTCGCGGCGCCGGTTCCGGCGACCGCCTTCTTGATCTCGGCCGGTGGAATCTCATGAACGTGCAGTCCGTGCTGCGCGCCGGCCAGCAGGATCACACCGCGCGCGTGGCCAAGCACCACTGTCGTCCTGACGTTCTTGGCGTAGAACACCGCTTCGACACTCAGCACCGACGGCTTGTGCCGGGTGATGAGCTCCTCCATCCCGTCAAAGATCTCCTTGAGCCGGGACGCAAGTGGATCACGCGCCCTGGTTCTGATCACCCCGCACTCGACCAGCGCCGCTTCTCCCGGGCGAATGGCGCGAACCACTCCATACCCGGTGGTCGCGGTCCCCGGATCGACGCCGAGTACGAGCACGCGGGGCTTACGCCCCCGCCATGTCGGCGACGTCGATGTCGAAGTTGGCCCACACCTTCTGTACGTCGTCCAGTTCTTCCAGGGCCTCGATCAGCTTGAGCACCGTCTCCGCGTCCTTCCCCTCGACCTTCACGGTGTTTTTCGGCAGCATCGCGATCTCGGCGTGCTCGATCTTCAGCTTCTTCGCCTCGAGCGCGCTGCGCACCGCGTGCAGGTCGTTAGGCAGCGTCGTCACGACGTAGACATCGTCCTCGCGGCGCAGGTCCTCGGCACCGGCTTCGAGCGCCGCCTCCATCGCGCTGTCCTCATCCACCCCCGCGGCGGCGACGATGATCTGGCCCTTCTTCTCGAACATCCAGCCGACCGAATTTGTCGCGCCCATGTTGCCGCCGAGGCGCGAGAACTTGTGGCGGACGTCGGCCACGGTGCGCGTCGGGTTGTCGGTCACCGCATCGACGATGATCGCGACCCCGGCGGGACCATACCCCTCGTACACGACTTCGGTGTATGTCTCGCCCTCGAGCTCACCCGTTCCCTTCTTGATCGCCCGCTCGATGTTTTCCTTCGGCATCGAATTGGCCTTGGCCGTATCGATCGCCGTGCGAAGGCGGGCATTCCCGCCAGGGTCGCCGCCGCCGCCTTTCGCCGCGACCGTGATCTCGCGGATCAGCTTCGTGAACAGCGCGCCGCGCTTCTTGTCGGTCGCGGCCTTGTAGTGCTTGATCTGCTTCCATTTACTGTGGCCAGCCATGGTGCCGTGCTCCCGGGTCGTTCCAAGCTGTTCGTGCGAGCCCCACGCGATTCCTGCGACGCGGAGATGACTCCCGGGAATATACGGCGCGCCCGCTTGGGCGCGAAACAGGGCGGAACGCTCTCGCGTCCCGCCCCGTTTCCTCGCCACTGTTGCGCTATCGCGGCGTCAGGGCGCGAAACGGATCGCCAGCGTCGCGCGCCATCCAGTCAGGTCCATCCCCTCGAGCTTCCCCATCGAGTAGGACCCCGAGGGCACGAACTGAAATCCGCCCGCGGTCCAGCGGCTGCGCAGTCCGAACGTCTCCATCTGGCCTGTGCCTTTCGGCTCGGCGGTCGAGGTGCCGGCCTGTAGCGCCGCTCGCGCCAGGCGGCGCGCCTCGACGGTCGGCTCGAGCGCAACGCCAGCCAGCGAGAAGCTCAGGCCGAGAGCGACATTGGTGATGTTCTCGCTCGGCGCGTCGCGTCCATCCGCGCGGGTACCGCGCGTGCGCGTCAGGTTCCATCCGCTCAATGAGTAGCCGACACTTCGCAGCGTCGTCGCGTATCCGCCCTGGAAGACGAGGCGATTCCCGGTGTTGAAGGTCGCGCCAGCGGACTTGTCGTCACCGTAGCTCGAGTAGGTCGCCCCGAGCATCGCGGTCGCCCCGCCGAAGCTCCGATCGACGCCAATCCGGCCGCGGAGCTCGTTCCCCGGCTGGTAATGCGCCTTCTGCCCGTCGTTGTACTCGAAGGGCGCGAAGTCCGCCGAGTGACGATAGCTGCCACCGATCCCCAGGTTCCATGCGCCGATCGGCCTCGCAAGCGCGATTCCGCCGGTTGCGCCAAATCCAGAGCCCATCGTGCCGATCGGGAAGAGCAGGAAGTCGTTGGAAATGTTCTGCGCAGCGACGAACTGTTTCTCGTTTGCCGTGCTCTGTCCCGTCGGCAGGCTTACGCCGGCGGTGAGCACGATCGCGTCCTGGCCCAGTACGTAGCTCCCCCGAACCTGGGTATCCGTGAGTCCCGACACGCTGCTCGGCGCCGCGGTGTCACCCCGGAGCTCGACGCGCGACCGCGCGTACGCCGTTGCGATGTCGAACGAGAAGCGCTCGCCGATCGGTACGACGACTGCGAACGGCGCCACGATCTGCGAGATCGTCTTCCGTGTTCCGTTCGCCTCGAGGGTGTAACTCACGATCTCGGTCGCCGCTCGCGTCGCGATCACGCCCCCGTCCTGCGCAGTCGCGACACTCGTCGCCGCCGCGCCTAACGTCAGCGCGGCGACTCCGTGCGCGACCGCTGATCCCGCCCGCATGATCTTCACGGGAGCACCTGCGGCAGACCGACCTTTACGCGTACGGTGGCGGTATTCAGCGTGACGTTGCCCGCACCGGTTGCGATGCCCACTGGATCCTTCGCGGGCGGCGGCAGAACCGACGCCGCAGCCTCCGCGGCCGGTGACGGATTCAGGTCGTCGCGAGCGGCGCCAAGGGTCGAGGCGAGGCGACTTGCGTCACCAGCCTCACCCTGCCGTGCTGCCGCGACCGTCGCACCTTCAGCGGTGCCTCCAAGCGAAGCCTGGATCGTTGCCGGCGTCACCGATTGGCCGGCCGCAGTCGCCTGCGCCCTCGCTGCGCCGGCCTGTGCCGCCGCGAAGCCGGGATCCGTCCGTGCTGCGTCGGCGAATAGCCGAGCCGCGAGATCGAATCGCCCCGAGTCTTCTGCCGCGAGTCCGTTGCTGTAGGCGAGGAACGCCGACAGCGAGCGCGTTGGCCGCTGGTCGATCGCCGCACGCTCGGCCGTGGTCAGCGTCACGCCCATGTCATTGAGCACCGCGAACACGAGCCGCTTTTCTGCGTCGAACAGCGCGTCGAGCGTGAAGTCCGTGTTCAGCGCGTCACCCGCGCGCGCCGTACTCACGGTCACCACCGCTGCATCCGCGCGAAGTGCCTTGCCATCAAGCTGCGTGACCGAACCACGCACGACGCGCCCGGCCCTCGCCAGGCGACCCGATCGAACGGCCGTTCCCGCGTCGACACTTCCGCTGTTCGCGCTCAGCTGAATTTCATCGAGCAACGCGTCGAGCCGGTCTCGCTCCACCACGGTGAGCTGCGCGGACCGCGAAAGATCGGTGATCATCAGGTCGGCGAGCCCCCGGCCCAGCGAAGCGAGCGTTGTATCGCTGCCGGAGAACGACAATGGCAGCACCGCGACCGTGCGCGGCGAACCAGCGTCGCTGCCGATCGACGATTCCTGCGCGACTGTCGCCTTCGCCTCTGCCTCGAGCTCCTTCCGCGCCAGCGCCGCGAGCTTTCCGCGGAGCTGCGCGCGAACCCGCGAGGTTCGTCCGTAGCGCACGTAGCGTTCGTACGCGCTTCGTGCCGCCTTGAGATCACCGTTGCTTTCGGCGCTCATGCCGAGGTACAGCGCGGTCACGCCATCCGACGGCATCAGCTCCTGAGCGCGTCCGAGCACGCGCGATGCGTCGGCGAACCGGCCCGCGTCGTAGTATGCGATGCCTAACGCGCGAAGGGTCCGCGCGGCATCGGGGTGTGCGTCGCGCTTCGCCTCGAGCCGCGTCACCGCGGTCCCCGGGGCGCGCGACGCGCACCCGATCGAAGCCGTGAGTCCGATCAGCAGAGCCAGCATGGTGGTGCGTCGCATGTTCGTTCTCGTCACTGGAAGCCTACCGGTCGGGGTCGAGCATGTCCTCGAACCGCATCCACTTCTTGTAGAAATACAAGTCCGCGTAGCCCGTACCGCCGTTCCTGTTCTTGTTCACTATCAGCTCGGTCGCGCCTTCGATCCCGCGCGTCGAGTCGTACATCTCTTCGCGGAACAACCCGAGCACCACGTCGGCATGCTCGCCGATGGCGCCGAGCGCACCGTAGTCGGCGAGCTGCGGCCGCATGTCGGCGCGGTCGCGCTGCAACTCCGAGATCTGTGTCGTCACGACGATCGCGATGTCCAACTCGACCGCGAGCAGCTTCAGGTCGCGCGCGGCTGCCGCGAGCTCTTCATCGCGATTGCGCGCGCCGCTCGCGACCGCCTGCAGCGAATCACAGATCGCGAGCTCGAGGTCGAGACGCCTGCGCAGGTCGTCGGCGAGTGGTGCGATACCGGCCACCAGGCGATCCACCTGCGGAGCGCGATCGCGTAGCCGTACCGCGGCCGCGCCGAGGCTCGCGCGGGACACGTCATCGAGGTTGCCCGTTCGAATATCCTCGATCGACACCCTGCCTTCGATGGCCAGCGCGCGTTCCATGATCCGCGAGATGCTCATCTCGCCCGAGAGGAAGGCGACGGTCCGCTCGCCTTCGGCGGCCCGAAGCGCGATCGCGAGCGCGAGCGCCGACTTCCCACTTGCGACCGCTCCGCCGATGACGACCAGGTCTCCACGCCGGACCCCGCCGCCAAGCAGCTTGTCCACGCTCGGAAAGCCCGTCGCGATCGAATCCGGCGACGGCGATCCATCAGTCGCTTCGTCAACCCGGCGCATGACGCGGGTGATCGGGGAGATGTCGGTCGAGTGAGGCATCAAACGGAAGGAAGTGCGAACTGCCGCGATGCGGCGTGTCCGTCAGGAGAGCTGGATCGCGAGCGCGCGTAGCTCGGCCAGCGCCGGGCCATCCAGATACGACGCAGCGACGTCAGCGACCGTCACGAGCGCGGCGGCGACTGCCGGGCGGGTGTCATGACGCGTGCTCTCGATCACCTTGGCAAGCGGCGCTCGAAGCGGCGCTGGAAGGGCTAACGAAGCCAGCCACGTCCGGGCCGCCGCTGCGCGAACCACTCGGTCTTCAACCGGAAGCGCCGCCCCGGGAAGCACACCAACCGCCAGCCGGGCGACGACATACGAGGCAAGTGCCGTCTCGCGTGCGCCGCCGAGCGGAGCGCGACCCGCGAGCGCCGCCAGCGCGCGAAAGCGGAATGTCGTCGGAGCGAGCGTGTAGGGGGGAGCGAAAGACACGCTGCAATGTACGCCGCTCGGGTCTTTCCGGCTATTTTTCACGGGACTACATTCCGGAGTACATGGCCCGTCAGGCGAGAACAATACTATGGGTGGACGACGAAGCTGAGCTTCTCGAGCCGCATCGGCGCTTTCTCGCGGATCGCGGCTTCGATGTCGCGTCCGCCAGCAACGCCGACGATGCCTCCGAGATGCTTCGCCGGAAGACGTACGACATCGTCCTGCTCGACGAGCAGATGCCCGGACGCCGTGGTCTCGAAGCCCTCCGCGAGATCGGCGAGATCGCGCCGATGACACCCATCGTGATGGTCACCAAGAGCGAGGAGGACGACACCCTCTCCGAGGCGCTCGGTGCGAATGTCGGCGAGTATCTGGTCAAGCCCGTTTCGCCCCGCCAGGTGCTGGCAATGGTGACGAAGGTGCTCGACGGCCCGCGCATCCGGCAGCAGGCGATGGCGCGACATTTCGTCGAGCGCTTCCGCGAGATCGAACAGGCCGACGCGCGCACCCTCGATTGGCGCGGTTGGGTCGATCGCTACGTCGAGATCGCGCAGTGGGACGTCGACCTCGCCGACGCGCGCGAGACCGGCCTCTACGAGTCGCTCCGCGGACTCTATCCGGCGATGCACCGCGAGTTTGTCACGTTCATCAAGTCGAACTATCCGCGCTGGCTCGCCAATCTCGACGGCGAACGACCGTCGCTCTCGGTCGACATCGTCTCCGAATACCTGCTTCCGCTTCTCGGCAGCAACAGGGCGGCGGTGTTCATCGTCGTCGACTGCCTGCGCCTCGATCAGTGGAACGTGCTACAGCCACTGCTCGCGCCGATGTTCGACGTCGAGACCGCGCACTACTTCTCGATCCTTCCGACCGCGACGCCGTATGCGCGCAACGCACTCTTCAGCGGGCTCTTTCCGTACGAGATCGCCGCGAACTATCCCGACTGGTGGGGGGAGCGCGACGACGAGTCGCTGAACGCGCATGAGCGCCAGCTTCTCGAGGAGCAACTGCGCGCGCTCCGCGGTGGGTCGACGCCCGTTCACTACGAGAAAATCTCGACGCACGCCGATTCGGAAGATCTCGAGCGGCGCGTCGGCCGGTCGATTGCCCCCGACGGCGTGAGCGCCTTCGTCTTCAACTTCGTCGACCTGCTGACGCACGGACGGAGTGAATCCGCGATCCTTCTCGAGGTGGCCCGCGACGAGATCGCGCTTCGCGCGCTGACGAAGCAGTGGTTCCAACGGTCCGCGCTCCTCTCCGTGCTCCGTGAGGCGGCTCGGCGCGGAGTGCCCGTCGTCCTTACCAGCGATCACGGGTCCATCCACTGCAAGACGCCGGCGACTGTGTTCGCGAAGCGTGACGCAACCGCGAACCTGCGCTACAAGTTCGGCGAGGATCTGCGTGCCGAGCGCCCCGAGCAGGCGCTGATGTTCCCCAATGAAGAGACACTCAAGCTTCCACGGCGCGGACTCGGCGCGAACACGCTGCTCGCCGCCGGCGACACCTTCTTCGTCTATCCGACGAAGCTGCGCGAGTACCAGAGCCGTTACCGCGGCGCATTCCTGCATGGCGGAGTGACGCCAGAGGAGGTCATCCTCCCGGTCTCGCTCCTCACGCCGCGCCGCTGAACATGTACCGCCGGCTCCTGAAGATCCTCCGCCCGCATAGCTGGCGGATGGCGGGAACGATCGCGTGCAGCGTCGGCGCCGCCGCGCTCGATACGTTCGCCTTCGCGCTGCTCATCCCGTTCCTCAACGCCCTCTTTGGCGAGCAGTCCCTCCTGCCGGCGAGAGCGGGCTGGGTCGGCAACCTCCTCCGCGCGACGATCGGCCGGCTGCTCGTTCCCTCCGATCCGATGGGATCGCTGCAGCGCGTCATCGTCGTGATTCTCGCCGCGATCGTCGCGAAGAACATCCTCGCCTGGTTGAGTGGCCAGCTTGGTGCGCAACTCCAGGAATACGTCACCCGCGACCTGCGCGACAAGATCTATTCGCACCTCCAGCGGCTGCCGTTAGGCTTCTTCGGCCGCACCAAGGTCGGCCAGATCATTTCCCGTGTGCTGTCCGACACCGAGCAGACGAAAGCCCTCATCACCCAGCTCGTCACTCAGTCGATCCAGAGTCTGGCGACGATCATCGGCTACATCGCTTTCCTCTTCGGCATTTCGACCCGCCTCACCCTCTACGCGTTGATTGTCGCGCCGCTCCTCCTCGGCGCGTTGCAACCGTTGCTCAAGAAGCTGCGCAAGGGGTACCGGCGCCTCCGCAATGACTATGGCGAGATGACCAGCGTGCTCCAGGAAGTGATCAGCGGCGTACGACTCGTGAAGTCGTACGGCGCCGAGGGCTACGAAGAGCAGCGCTTCCGGGACGCGAGCCACCGCTACTCGAAGGGCATGGTGCGCGTCACCCGCATCGCCTTCATGGCGCAGCCGGTCACCGAGATCATCGGCACCGGCATCGCCGTCGTGCTGCTCTGGATCGGGGCGCGCCAGGTGATCGTCGACCAGACCCTCGCCGGCGCCTCGTTGATCACCTTCCTCGCTGTGGTGATGCGGCTGCTCCAGCCGCTGAAGCAGGTGTCGCAGATTCCCACCGCCGCGCAGGGCGCACTCGCCGCGGCCGAGCGTGTCTTCGAGGTGCTCGACACGCCGACCGAAGCGGCAACCGATCGCGGTACCTTCGTCGCGCAACGCTTCGAACGCAACGTGGTCTTCGAGGACGTCGGCTTCTCGTACGGCGATGACCCGGTATTGCGCGATGTCTCGTTCACTGCGCGCCGGGGCGAGATCGTCGCGCTCGTCGGCGCGAGCGGAGCGGGGAAGAGCACCCTCGTCGACCTCATCCCCCGCTTCTACGAGCCGACGACTGGTCGCATCCTGCTCGACGGTCGCGACACACGAGAGATCACGCTCCCGTCGCTCCGTTCGCTGACTGGCATCGTCAGCCAGGATACGGTCTTGTTCAACGACACGGTCCGCGCGAACGTCGCCTACGGCGCGGCGGCGAGGTACACACCCGCGCAGGTCGAAGCCGCCGCTCGTGCCGCGAATGCGCACGGGTTCATCAGCGAGCTCCCGCAGGGCTACGGCACGGTGCTCGGTGAACGCGGCACGAGATTGTCCGGCGGTCAGCGCCAGCGCATTGCCATCGCGCGCGCGTTGCTCACCGATCCGCCCATTCTCATACTCGATGAAGCAACCTCGGCGCTCGACACCGAGAGCGAGCGACTGGTCCAGGAAGCGATCGACCGGCTGCTCGCGGGGCGCACGGTGTTCGTCATCGCCCATCGCCTCTCGACGATCGTGCATGCGACGCAGATCCTCGTACTCGACCGCGGGCGGGTAGTCGAGCGCGGCACCCACGACCAGCTGCTCGCGCAGGGCGGTGCATATCGCCGGCTCTACGAGATGCAGTTCCGCGACCGGACTCCGGCAGCGGTGAGCTGAGTGCGCGCACTCTTCGTCGTCAGCGACGCCTCCTGGTCCGGATCGACGCGGCTGTTCGTCGCTGCGGCGAGGGGACTTGCCGCGCGAGGCTATCAGGTGACAGCCGTCTGCCATCCGGAGACCGCGGTCGAGCAGCGCCTCGCGTCGTCCGGAGTCGAGACCGTTCCAGTCGAGCTGGACGGAATATGGCGCGGCGCGGCGCGGCGGCTCCGTCGCGTACTCGAGGACCGCTTCGTCGAAGTGGTGTTCGTCCACAGCGAGCGTGATTCCCTGATCGCGGCCGCGGCGACGCGAATGGCCGATCGCGGCGCGGTGGTTCGTCGCGTCCGAATCGGCGAGACGCTCACCATGCATTGGCGCGGCCGCCTCGGCGGCCGGCTCGCCGCAACCGGCTTTGTTTTCCCGTCGGAGGAGGAGCTCCGCGCCGCGCCGCCGTTGCCGTCCCGCGCGTTAGGCGCGGTACGCGCCGATGTCGGTGTCGACATCGCGACCTACGCGAGCGTTCAGCCAGTCGAGCGCTCGACGATTGGCGCTCCCGGGCCGGGGCTCAAGGTCGTCGCCTGCCTCTACGATCCGACGGCACGATCGCGCGTTGCAACGGTCTTCCGCACTATCGGGCTGCTCGCGCCCCGCCATCCCGAGCTCCGACTCGTGCTGGTCGGCCCAGGCTCCGATGACGAGGGGCTCCGCATGCACGCCGCGGCGCTCGGCATCACCCCGGTAGTCGCCTGGCTCGGCGATCGCGACGATCGGCTTTCGGTGCTCAAGGCCGCCGACATCGGTTGGGTGGTCGCCTCGAGCGACGATGCAGCCTACGGCTTTCTCGACCTGATGGCGCTCCGCGTTCCCGTCTTCGCCGAGCGCAGCGAGATGGCGCAGCGCTACGTGGCCGATGGCATTGGCGGCATCCTCCTGCCGCCTAACGATGCACCGTCGACCGCCGCGATGATCGCCGGGTTCCTCGCCGACGAAGAGCGCCGCGCCGCGATGGGGAATGCCGCCCATGTCCGCGTCGCCCGCGACTTCCGCGAGTCGGAGATGATCGACGCATTCGCCCGCGTCACCGACGCGGCTCGCGATCGCACCAAGTGGGTGAGCTGATGGGTCGCGGTGACGCGGACGAAGACCGCGCCCCGGTCGCGGTCGTCATCGCCGCGCGCGACGCCGGTGCGCACATCGCCGAGTGCATCGCCAGCGTGATCGACTGGGCAGCCGAGACGATCGTCGTCGAGAACGACTCGACCGACGATACCGTTACCCTCGCCGAGCACGCGGGCGCCACCGTCTTCACGCATCCGTTCCATACCATCGGCGCGCAACGGAATGTCGCGATCGTCCGCGCGTCGCAGCCGTGGATCTTCGTGCTCGACGTCGACGAGCGCTGCACGCCGCAGCTCGCCGCCGAGATCATCGCGACGGTTCGTGCTCCGGGCGCCGACGCCTACCGTATCCGCCGGAGGAATTTCTTCCTTCGGCGCGAGATCAGGCACGGTGGCTGGGAGCGCGATCGCCCGGTTCGGCTCTTCCGATCGACGCTGCGCTATGACGAGCGTCCAGTGCACGAACACGTCAAGACGCACTCGGCGCCCGGGATCCTCGCCGAGCCGATGCTGCATTACACCTACGATTCGCTCAACCAGTACTTCGAGAAGTTTCCTCGCTACAGCCGCTGGTGGGCCGAACAGCAGCACGCGCGCGGCCGGGTCGCGACCCCGTTCGACGTGCTCGTCCGGCCGCCGCTTCGGTTTCTCTCGATGTACGTTCTCCGCCTCGGGGTGCTCGACGGGGCCCACGGGCTGGTGCTGGCCGTGCTCGCCTCGATGAGCGTTGCCGCCAAGTACGCACGCCTCTGGGCAATGGGCTCCGGGTTCTCGGCGCGCGACGGTTAGGCGGCCGTGCGCATCCTCATTCTCGGAAGCCGCCGCCGCTGGCGCATTGAATCGTGCTTCGCCCGCGCCTTCGATCGCGCCGGCCACCGCACGCTGCTGCTCGACGATCGCCAGCTCGCGCGAACGATCGGCCGCCGGGCCGCGCAGCGGTGGGTGCGCTTTCGTGCGGCGCGATTCCGGCCTGACTTCGTGCTGCTCTCGAAGTGCCTCGGTCTCGAGCTCGACACGGTCGCCATGCTCGTGAAGGACCGGCCTAACGCGATGTGGTACAGCGATGCGCAGTGGTTTACCCACGTCGGTACACGCAGCGATATCGGACACATCGCCTCGGTCGCGCACCAGGCCGCGCGACTCTGGGTGCCGGCTTTCGCCAAGGAGTGGCGGGCAATGGGATACGATGCGCAGCATCTGCCCTTCGCCGGCGACCGTGACATCGTCTCCGCCCCGCGCGATCCCGCGCTCGCCGTCGATGTCGCCTTCCTCGGCACCGGCTATGACCCCGACCGCGCCAGCTTCCTCATCGAGTTGGCGAAGCATGTCCGCCTCCGGGTCTGGGGACTTGGTTGGGAGAAGTGGCGCGATCGGCTCGACTGGGCCGGCCACCCCGTCGAGGGACGCGCGTTTGCCGCGGTCTGCTCGAGCGCGGCCCTGACGCTCGGCATCACTGCGGCCAACGCGCGCGGCAACCCGTTCTATACCGACCGGATGTTCATCACGATGCTCGCCGGCGGCTGCTACCTGGGTGAGGGCGGGCACGATGCGAACCGCATGCTTGCCGACGCCGAGCATTGCATCTGGTACGGTTCGCTCGATGAGTGTATCGCCCGCGCAAAGCGGTGCCTCGCCGACGCCGCGGCGCGCGAAGAGATCCGTGCTGCCGGGGCGGCGTTCGTCCGGCGGCACCACACCTACGACGACCGCGTCCCGCACTTTCTCAGCGGCGCTCCCTACGTCGCGCCGTTATGACGAGCCGGCGGTGAGACACCTCTTCGTCACCCAGGACTTTCCGCCCGACAGCGGCGGCATGGCCCGGCGCCACGTCGAGCTCTGCCGCCACTTCCCACCGGGTGAGATCGCGGTCTCCACCGTCGCGTCAACGGCCGCCGCGGCAGCCGACGTTGCCGAACCCTTTCCAATCGACCGGCAGCCATTCGACTTCACCGCGGCCAAGGTCATCACCAACCAGTTGCGCTGGTCACGCACGCTCATCAAGGCGCGTGTGAGCTTCGACGTCCTTCATTGCGGCAATGCGCGGCCGGTTGGTTACGCCGTGTGGGGCGCGGCGAAGCGCACCGGCGCGCCCTACCTCGTCTACGTCAACGGTGGCGACGTGCTCCGGGAGCTGGTCAAGGCGCGTGGCTTCCTCAAGCGTCAGGCGGCACGTCGCATCTTCGGCGACGCCGTCGGGATCGTCGCCAACTCTCGCTGGACGGCGTCGGTGACCGAAGACCTGATGCGAGCGGTCGGCATCCGCACCCCGCCGCCGGTCGCGGCGATCGACCTCGGAACCGATCCGGACCACTTCCGGCCGGACCGTGGCACTGGTGCGCTCCGTCAGCGCCTCGCGTTAGGCAGTGGCCCGCTGCTGCTCACCGTCGCCAGGCTCGTCCCCCACAAGGGGCAGGACATCGGCATCCAGGCGGTCGCCGCGCTTGCGTCCGAATTCCCCGGCCTGCGCTATCTCCTCGTCGGCGGGGGTCGCGACCGCGCGCGGCTCGAGGCGCTCGCCCGCACCTTTGGCGTTGCCGACCGGGTAGTTTTCGCTGGCATGCTCACCGACACGGAACTCGCCGACGCCTACGCCACTGCCACCGCCTACCTCGGTCCGTCCCGACTGGATCGCGGCATAAACGTCGAGGGATTTGGGATATCGTTCATCGAAGCCGCAGCCAGCGGCACGCCATCGGTCGCCGGCGATTCGGGAGGAGTGCGCTCCGCGGTGCGCGATGGTGAGACCGGATTCGTCGTTCCCCCGGAAGATGTCACGGCCGTGAGTGGAGCGCTCCGCACGCTCCTCGCCGACCCCGCCCGACGCGACACGATGGGCCGCGCCGCGCGCGCCGCGGTCGAGTCCCACTACAACTGGTCGCGAGTCGGCAGCGAAACGCTGCGGTTCGCCGAACGCGTCGCTGCGCCCCGACTTCGCCCCGTCAAATGAGCGACGAGCGCGAAGTGGTGCTTCGCCACCGCGTCCAGTACGGCGCGCTGCGCGCAATCATCGGCGCGCTCCGTACGGTCGGATGGAACGCGGCCTCGGCGTTCGGTGCCAGGCTCGGCGCGCTCGGCTACTCGCCGCTTGGCATCCGCCGGCGCGTCGTTGAGCGACAGATCGCCGCGGCGTTTCCCGGATTGACCCACGACGAGGTCGTCGCGATCGCTCGCGCCTCGTACGAGCATCTCGGCCGTACCTCGATCGAGGCCGCATTGCTCCCGACGATTGGCCAGGAGGGCGTGCTCGCTCTGTTCGATGGTGTCGACAACTGGTCCGCCGTCGAGAGGGCGATGGCAGCGGGGAAAGGACTCATCTTCGTCACCGGGCACCTCGGGAACTGGGAGCTCGCTGGCGCGTACACCGCCTCGCGCGGAGTGCCGCTCGACGTCGTCGCGAGGCACATGGAAAACCCGCTCTTCGATCGCTACCTGACGAGCACGCGCGAACGCATCGGCATGTCGGTGGTTCACGATTCCGACGCCGTTCGGCGCACGCCGCGCTCGATCAAGGCGGGGCGGGGCGTGGCATTTCTCTCCGATCAGGGCGTGCTCGGCCTCGCGTCGACCTTCGTCCCGTTCTTCGGGATGCCGGCGAAGACACCGCGGGGCCCCGCCGTCTTTGCGCTCCGCCTTGGGGTTCCTGTCGTGTTCGGCTGCGCGCTCCGCCAACCGAACGGCCGCTATCGCATGCACTACGAAGCCGTGACGGTGCAGGACACCGGCGATCGCGAGCGCGACGTCGATGCGATCGTCGCCGAATACACGAAGACCCTCGAGCGGTGGGTTCGGCGTGCGCCCGAACAGTATTTCTGGCACCACCGCCGTTGGCGGCGCCAGCCACCCGGGACGCCCGACGAGCTCCGCGACCCCTCGCGCTGAAGCAGCCAGTCGAACGATGCTGAATCCGCGCTGGAAATCGCGCGGTGCCGACACGACATTCTGTCCGTCATGAGACGATCGCTCCCGAACCGGCTGGTCCGCGATCCGCGCGCCGTGGGTGGCGTCGCGGTCGTTGCCCTGCTCGTCCTTACCGCGCTCGCGGCACCCGTCGTCGCGCGTCATGACCCGCTCCACATCGACCTGCTCAACCAGCTCCGCAGTCCGTCGCTGCAGCATTGGCTCGGTACCGACGTCCAGGGTCGCGACGTCTGGGCACGCCTCGTTTATGGAGCCCGCATCTCCCTCGCCGTTGGCCTCTTCTCCCAGGCGATCGCAATTGCGCTCGGCGTCACCCTCGGGTTGATCGCCGGATTCTACGGAAAGTGGGTCGACGAGATCGTCATGCGTCTCGCCGATGTCACGCTCGCGTTTCCGACCCTCCTCCTCCTCGTCGCCCTCGTCGCCGCGCTCCAGCCATCGCTCGGTGTCGTGCTCTTCACCATCGGCGTCGTCGGATGGGCCGGGATGGCGCGCATCGTTCGCGCCCAGGTGCTCGTCGTCCGGCAGCTCGAGTACGTCCAGGCGTTGCGCGCGCTCGGCGCACGCGACGCGCGGATCGTCGTCCGGCATGTCCTGCCTAACGTCGTGGCGCCGGTCGTCATCGCGGCCACCCTCGGCGTTGCCGGCGCGATCATGGCCGAAGCGGCACTGTCCTTTCTCGGCCTCGGCGTCGCGCCGCCGACCCCGAGCTGGGGCTCGATGATCGCCGAAGGCCGCGATCTCTCCCAGCTCCGCACCGCGCCCTGGACTTCGTTATTCCCCGGCGTCGCGATTGGTGCGGCGGTCCTCGGCTTCAATCTCCTCGGCGACGCGCTGCGCGATGCACTCGATCCGCGCTATCGCCGTCAGGCAGCGGCGACCGACCGCTCCCTCGTTCCCTGACGACGCAGCACCGTGCCGCCCATTGACGTCCCCGCGCTGCGCGCCGCCGAGTTCCCCTGGGCAGGCCGCGACCACCGCGTGTATCTCAACAACGCGTCGACCGGACCGTTGACGCAGCGCGCCGTCGCGGCCGCAGCTGAAGTCACCGCCGAGCGCATCGAGCCGTACCGCATCGACGACGACAAGAATTTCGCGATGCTCGCTCGCACGCGTGACCTCGCGGCCGGCCTGATTGGCGCGACACCATCCGAGATCGCGATCCTCACCAACACGACCTACGGAATCAACATCGCCGCGCAGACGTTCTCGTGGGCGCCAGGCGACATCGTCGTCGTGCACGATCGCGAATTCCCGGCGAACATTTACCCATGGCTCGCGCTCGAGAAGCGCGGCGTCATCGTCAGGCGCATCGCGCCCGACGGTCTTCTCCCGAACGAAGAGGCGTTGATCGCGGCGATTGCCAAGCCCCGGGTAAAGGTCGTCAGCGTCTCGTGGGTCGGCTTTTCGACAGGCTACAAGGCGGATCTCCGCCGCATCGGCGCGGCCTGTCGCGCCCACGGTGTGCGCCTCGTCGTCGATGCGATCCAGGGACTGGGCGCCGACTTCCTCTCCGTCCGCGAGTGCGGCATCGACATCCTCGCCTGCGGCGGCCAGAAGTGGCTGATGAGCCCCTGGGGCAGCGGCTTCGCCTACGTGAGGAGCGAGTTGATCGGCACGCTCGATCCGAGCCCGGTCGGGTGGATGTCGGTAAAGGGCTCGGACGATTTCACGCGGCTCATCCACTACGATCTCACCTGGCGCGACGACGCCCGCCGCTTCGAGGTGATCACGCTCCCGTTTCAGGACATCGCGGGACTCGCGGCGAGCCTCGAGCTCTTGCACGAGCTTGGGCCGGCCGCGGTCGCGGCGCACGTTGCGTCGCTCGCCAGCGAGATCGTCGACTGGGCCGGCGCCCACCAGGACATCACGCTCGTCACCCCGCGTGATCCGTCCCGCCGCGCCGGCATCGTCTCATTCATCACCCGCGACTCGGCCGCGACATCGGCGCGCCTGCACGCCGCCGGTGTCGACCACTCGCTCCGCGAAGGCACGATCCGGCTCGCGCCCCACGTCTACAACACCAGCGACGAAATCCAGCGCGCCCTCGCCATCGTCGCCCGATGAGACCGAGGTGAGTCCCGATCGGCGGCGAACCATCGCCATCGCGTTAGGCGGGCTCGGCGCGGGCCTCCGCCTCTGGCAATATGTCGGGCGCGGCACACTCTGGATCGACGAGGCAGCCATCGCGCGTAATGTGACGACGCGTTCATACGCCGAGCTGCTGCAGCCACTCGACTTTGCCCAGATCGCGCCGAAAGGCTTCCTCTTTTTCGAGAAGCTCGCTGTCACGTCCTTCGGCACCAGCGATCGCGCCTTTCGCCTCTATGCGATCCTCACCGCGCTCGCCGCGCTGCCGCTGTTCTATGCCCTTGCGCGCCGCGTCCTCAGCGAGGAGGGAGCACTCCTTGCCTTCGCATTCTTCGCGGTGCTTGGACGGCCGATCCATTACGCGGCGGAAGCAAAGCAATACGGTGGCGACATCTTCTTCGCCTGCCTGCTCCTGCTGCTCGCGCTGCGCATCCTCGCGTACGACGCCGCGCCGCGCCACTGGTTGCGCCTCGGCGCCCTCGGCGCCGTCGCTGTCTGGTTCTCACAGCCCGCGCTCTTCGTGCTCGCCGGCGTCGGGCTCGCGCTGCTGCTCGCTGTCCTGCAGGGGAAAATCCCACTGCGCTGGCCTGCGATCGTGGCCTGCGTCCTCTGGGCCGCGAGCGGTGTGCCGTCGATCTACCTCACCATGCACAGTCTTGGGCCCGCCGAACAGGCCTACATGCGGAGCTATTGGGCCGGTGGCTTCTGGCCCATACCCCCCCACTCGCTGATGGAGCTCGCCTGGCCGTTCGTGAATCTGTACGGCCTGTTTCGCGATCCGCTCGGCATGCCCGTCACCGCGTTGGGCGTCGGGCTCTTCAGTCTTGGATGTATTCTTCTCGCGCGCCGCCGTCCGGTGCAGCTCACCGCCCTCGTCGGGCCGCTCGCGGTGCTCTACGTTGCCTCGGCGTTAGGCATCTATCCCTTCGATGCGACCGTCAAGGGCTTCAACAAGATCGCCGCCGGCAACGGGCGAGTGCTTCTGTTCCTGGTCCCCGGCCTGATGCTCGTGGTCATCGCCGGAGTTCACGCGCTGGCCGCATCCCCGATTCGCTACGTCCGGCGAGTCGGCATCGCCGCGGCCGCGCTCCTCCTCGCAGCGCCGCTCTACTACGACCTGACTGGACTTCCGCACTCCCCGCACGATCTGCGTCCGATCTTCGCCGCGATGCGCGAGCGAGTCCAACCCGACGACCGACTGTATGTCTATTACGGCGGTCGTCAGGCGTTCGAGTGGTACCGCGCCCGCTTTCCAGTCCCTGACGATCACGTCGTCCGCGGCGGCTGCTACCGCCCGGCCTGGCGCGAATACCTCCGAGAGCTCGATGCCTTCCGGGGAAGTGGCCGGCTCTGGGTGCTCGTAGTCCACCCCGCTGGGATCAACGGAGTTCACGAGGGCGGCACCATCGAACGATATCTCGACCTGACGGCGCCGAAGGTGGGCCGGTGGGGCTCCAAAGATGCCTTCGTGCTGCTCTACGACGAAGCCCCACTCGCCCCCCGTCGCGGCCGAGCCGCCGACTGGCATCCCGCGCCGCGGGCGCTGCCCTTCGACACCGTATCACTCGGCTTCGCCTGTACCGGCGTCTTTCCAGGCCCCGGCGCGCCGCGGCCGCGCGCCAACTGAGCGTTAGGCCTACCGCGTGACCAGTCGCACCAGCGCGTAGTCGCGCGCGCCCTTCCGCAGCAGCGCGTGCCCGCCCGCCAGAAGCGCATCGCTCCGGACCATCCGTTCCGACATCGCGATCCGCGCACCGTTCACGTACACCCCACCCTGTTCCACCAGGCGCTTCGCCGCCCCTCGCGAACCCGCCAGTCGCGTCTCGGTCAGCAGGTCGAGCACATCGGAGCCATCAGCCGGCTGCGTCACTTCTGCCGTCGGAATCTCCCGGCGTAACGCGTCGATCGCGCCGAGCGACAGCGCCGTCGGGTCGCCACCCCCGAAGAGCAGGGCGGAGACCTCCTCGGCCACCCTCGCCGCCTCGGCACCATGCACCCGCGTCGTGACTTCACGCGCAAGCGCCCGCTGCCCGTCGCGGCGCTCGGGATGCTCGGCTGCCTCACGCTCGAGCGCCTCGATCTCCGCACGAGGCAGCAGCGTCAGAAAACGCAGCCATCGCCCAACGTCGCGATCATCGGAGTTCACCCAGAACTGGTAGAACTGGTACGGCGACGTCAGCGACGCGTCGAGCCAGACAGCGCCTCCTTCGGTTTTTCCGAACTTCGTTCCGTCCGCCTTCATCATGAGTGGCATCGTCATGACGTGCGCATCGCCCGCGCCCGAGCGCCGAATCAGCTCCATCCCTGCCGTCATGTTGCCCCACTGATCGCTTCCGCCGAGCTGCAGGCTCACGTCGGCGCGGCGTTTCAGCTCCAGAAAGTCGTACGCCTGGAGCAGCATGTACGAGAACTCAGTGTAGGAGATGCCCGCATCGAGCCGCGACTGCACCGAGTCCTTCGCCAGCATGTAGTTGACGGTGAAGTGCTTCCCGACGTCGCGCATCAGGTCGATCGCGCGCAGCGGGCGCAGCCACTCTGCGTTGTCCCGCAGCAACGCCGCGTTCGCGCCGCTGAAGTCGAGAAAGCGCTCGAGCTGCGCGCGAATCGCCTGCGCCTGCTCGGCAACCTGCTCCACGCTGGCGAGCGGCCGCTCGCTGGTCTTGCCCCCGGGATCGCCGATCAATCCGGTGCCCCCGCCCACCAGCGCGACTGCGCGGTGACCGGTCCGCTGCGCATGTACCAGCCCCATCACCGGCAGGAGGTGGCCCACGTGCAGGCTGCTCGCTGTCGGGTCGAAGCCAGCGTAGATCCCCCGCGGCGTCGCCAGCCATTCGGCGATCCCTTCGGTGTGCTGATAGAGCAGTCCGCGCCAGGACAGCTCGTCGAGAAGCGCAAGTGGTTGACCCATGGCACAAAAATAGACACCGCGGGGTGGAATGTGAGAGGAGAATTCGCTTGGCCGGCCCCGGCGGATGCTGCGCCCGCCCCGCCCACGCGTTAGCTTCTCGTTTCGACCACCCTGACCGCTTCCGTGGCCTTTTTTCGCACATTTCGGCGACGCCACCCGCGCCTCGTGCGCTCGGTGCTCGTCCTGGCGACATTCCTCACCGCCTTCGGTCTCGGCCTGGCTTACGCCGGTTGGGCCCTCGTCTGTCGCGGCGATGAATGCCCCTCGATCGACGTCCTCGAGGACTACACGCCGCGCCAGACGTCGAAGCTCTATGCCGCTGACGGCCGCTTCATCGCCGAGATCGGCCTCGAGCGCCGAACCCTCGTGCCGCTGCGCGACATTCCCGTCGTCGTCCGGCAGGCGTTCCAGATTACCGAGGACAAGCGCTTCTACGAGCACGCCGGCATCGACTGGTACCGCGCCATCGGCGCTGGCCTGCACAACATCCGTTCGGGTGGCTACGCGCAGGGATTCTCGACGATCACGATGCAGCTCGCGCGAAACGTTTTCCCCGAGCGCATCTCGCGCGAGAAGACGCTCGTCCGCAAGCTCAAGGAAGCAAAGGTCGCACGGGCCATCGAGGCGCGATACAAGAAGGACAAGATCCTCGAGCTCTATCTCAACCAGATCTACCTCGGCAACGGAGCCTACGGCGTCGAGACTGCGGCGCAGCGCTACTTCGGCAAATCCGTTCGCGACCTGAACCTTGCTGAGGCCGCGACGCTCGCCGCGCTCCCCAAGGCGCCCGAGCGCTACAATCCGCGGCGCTTCCCCGATCGCGCGGTCACGCGGCGCAACACGATCGTCGAGCTGCTGCGCCGCGAGGGCGCAATCTCCGCGGAGGACGCGCGGCTCGCACGCGCATTCCCCCTCAAGCTCGGCGGCAAGTCGGAATCCGGGGAGGTCGCTCCCTATTTCGTCGAATGGGTTCGCCGCCAGCTCGACACGCAGTTTGGACAGCAGCTCTACGAGCAGGGGCTTCGCGTCTACACGACGCTCGACATCGACATGCAGTCCGCCGCCGAGCGCGCGATGGAGGGACAGCTGCGGCGGATCGAGGGCGGCGAGTACGGCAAATACACCCACACGACCTACGAGCAATACGTCGCCCGCGCGGCCGGTGGTGAGGACAACGGGCCGAATTCGCCGTACCTGCAGGGTTCCTTCGTCGCGATGGACCCGCGGACCGGCGCCGTGCGCGCGCTCATCGGCGGCCGCGACTTCGACGATTCGAAGTTCAATCGCGCGACGCAGGCGCTCCGGCAGCCGGGTTCGACATTCAAGCCGATCGTCTACGCGACCGCGATCCAGAACGGACGTCCCGCCTCGTACATCCTCGATGACTCGCCGATCGTTCGTGATCTTGGGAACAACCAGACCTGGACGCCCCAGAATTACGACCTGAAGTTCGAGGGTCCGATTCCGCTGCGCCGCGCGCTCATGCTCTCGCGCAACATCCCGACGATCAACCTCGGGATCGAGCTCGGAGAGAGCGCGGTCATCGACATGGCGCACCGCTTCGGGCTCTCGACCGACGTGCCGCCGTATCCATCGATTCACATCGGCTCGGCCGATGTCTACCCGATCGAGATGGTCGCCGCGTATTCGACCTTCTCGACGTTAGGCACCCGCGCCGCCCCGATCGGCATCCTTCGCGTCGAGAACGCGAAGGGCGAGATTCTCTGGGAGCCGGAGACCGTTCGGTCGCAGGTGCTGTCGCGGGAAGAGGCATGGCTGATGGTCGACATGCTCAAGGACGTCGTGCAGCACGGCACTGCCTTTGGCGCGGTCTGGGGCGCCGGCTTCCGTATCCCGTCTGGCGGGAAGACCGGTACCACCAACGATGGCACCGACGTCTGGTACATCGGATTCACCGCCGATCTCGTCGCCGGGCTCTGGATGGGGCTCGATCGCCCGCAGAAGATCAAGTCGAACGCGCAGGGTGGTGTGCTCGCCGCTCCTGCCTACACGGCGTTCATGAAGGAAGTGTATTTGCGGAAGCCCGCGCCACCCGACTGGCCGCGACCCGAGGGAATCGTCGTGCGCGAGATCGATCGCAGCACCGCGAAGTTGAAGAACCCGTTCTGTCCAGTCGATCTCGTTGGAACGGAGTATTACATCCCGGGCACCGAACCGATCGAGGAGTGCCCGGTGCACTCACCATTCACCGGCGTCGCCGATTCCAGCGGCGGCTTCCCCGCGCAGACCTACGACACGTCGCACAGCGCCCGCATCACGCCCGGCTCAGCGCCGATTCCCCAGGCGTCTCGACCGAACCAGCCGGTGCAACCCCGCCCCAAGCCTATCCCCGACAGCCTGAACCCCTTCAGTGGGGCGCGGCCCTGATCCAGCGCATGAGCTTCAGGCCCGTCGACACTCACGCTCACACCACCTTTTCCGACGGCGTGCTCTCGGTCGAGCAGCTGATCGCGCAGGTCGTGGCCCGCGGCGTTAGGCCTGGCGTTGCCGATCACTGCTCCCGCGATGTTCGCGGCGCGGTTCACAGCCTCGACGCGATTCGCGTCTACCTCGATGAGCTCGAACGCCACGATGTCCTGCGAGGCGGCGAGTTCTGCTGGCATGACAACCTCTGGCGCGAGCTCCCCGACGACCTGGCCGGCCGCTTCACCCACCGGCTGGGCAGCCTCCACGCGATCTTCCTGCCCGATGGCGAGGTGATGCACGCCTTCGCGAGCCCGTGGCCGGCCGGGCTCGATCCGCAGTACTACATGGATGCGCACATCGACAACCTCGAGCGCTTCGCCGTCGAGATGCCTGTCGACATCCTCGCTCATCCAACGCTCCTGCCGATGGCGCTCCGCAAGCGCCCACTCGAGGAGCTCTGGACCGAGCCGCGCGAAGAGCGCGCCGTCGCCGCCCTCGCCAGCGCCGGGATCGCCTTCGAGATCTCCAATCGCTACCGCCCGCACGAGCGTTTCGTTCGGCGCGCCGTCGAATCGGGGGTCCGAATCTCCCTCGGTTCCGATGGGCACACCGCCGAACAGGTCGGGCAGATCTCATGGCCGCACGAGCTTGCGGCTCGCGTTGGTGTCCGGGACGAGGACCTCTTCGATCCACTCGTGCACGCCCGCCGCGCCCGTTAGCTTTCGCGAATGGCCAAACCACCCTCGGGACGCACCCAGAAGATCTGGCGCGATGGACGACTCGTTGGATGGGAGGATGCGACCATCCACGTCGCGAGTCATGTCGTTCACTACGGGTCGAGCGTGTTCGAGGGCATTCGCTGCTACTCGACGCCAAAAGGCCCCGCGGTATTTCGACTGCGTGATCACATGCGTCGCCTGCTCGATTCCGCGAAGATCTACCGGATGCCAGTCGAGTACACCGTCGATGATCTCGTTCAGGCGACCCTCGATCTCGTCTCCGCGAACGAGCTCGACGCGTGCTACCTGCGCCCCGTCGTGATCCGCGCCGGTGAGCAGATGGGCGTGCTGCCCACCGGCGTCCCCGTCGAGACGTTCATCATCGCCTGGACGATGGGCGCCTACCTCGGCCATGACGCATTGGCGAGCGGGGTTGATGTCTGCGTCTCGAGCTGGCGGCGCGCGGCGCCGGACACCTTTCCGGCGCTCGCCAAGGCGGGCGGCAACTATCTGAATTCGCAGCTCTCGAAGATGGAAGCGCGGCAGGACGGCTACGTCGAGGGCATCATGCTCGACAGCTTCGGGTATATCTCCGAAGGCAGCGGTGAGAACCTGTTTCTCGTCCGCGACAACGTGCTCTTCACCTCACCTCTTGCGTCGGGAATCCTCAACGGCGTCACGAGAGATTCTGTAAAGCGCATCGCCCGTGATCTCGGATACGAAGTGCGCGAGCAGATCCTCCCGCGCGAGATGCTTTACGTCGCCGACGAGCTGTTCTTCACCGGCACCGCCGCCGAAATCACGCCGATCCGCTCGGTCGATCGCGTGACTGTCGGGGAAGGCAAGCCGGGGCCGGTCACGCTCGCGGTGCAGGACCGCTACATGGGTATCGTCAGTGGTCGTTATCCCGATCCCGCGGGCTGGCTGACGATGGTGCCCGCCGCCGTCGCAGCGACCCGCTGATCGTCGCCCGACAGTCTCGATCCCGGCGCGACGCCCGGCACGACGGGGCTGAGCGCCTTGTCGGGGCTACCGCGCGCCCGTAGCTTCGCTTGAGGGGCATTTTCGCGTATCGCGACGGTGCCTGCAGTCGTCGGATTGAAAGGAGGGTAGCGCCCCGCACCCAGCGGGACTCGCGCCGCCTCACGCCGCACAGGGAGGCAGTTTCGTGATCGTTGGCTGTCTTGCATTGAACGCGTCGTTCGAGCCGCTCACGATGGTTCCACTCCGTCGCGCGCTTCGTCTCGTCATCGATGGCAAGGCCGAGATCGTCGAGGCGGACAGCGGCCGAGCCGTTCATTCCGAGCGCCTGACGCTCCCGCGCCCGGCGGTCATTCGCCTCAAGGCGTTCGTCCATGTCCCGCGCCGCTTCCGCCGGCAGGTCACGAACACGTTCCTCTTCGCCCGCGACCGCTACCGCTGCCAGTATTGTGGCCGCACGAGCGCGGAATTGAAGCAGCGCGAGACGTTGACCCGTGACCACCTGATCCCGATCTCGCGCGGCGGCAACAACGAGTGGACGAACGTGGTCACTGCCTGCAGCCCGTGCAACACCCGCAAGTCGAACCACTTGCCGGAAGAAATCGGGATGCACCCGCTCTCCCGCCCCCTCGAGCCCCACTTCGTGCACCTGAGCTGGGCAGTCCGCAAGCTCACGCCGACCCAGGCCCGCTACATTCGCCTCTTCTACGGCGAAGGCGTGCTCCATCAGCTCGAGAAGACGCTGTAGTTTCGGACGTTAGGTGCAGATGGGCCGGAACGAGGGGGCCAGGGTCCAGCGACCAGGCACTGCGCGAGCTGTTGCTGCCCCCTGATCCCTGGCCCCGGCGGTTCAGGGTCGAAACGTCCCCGTCCGCGTCTCGAAGTGCCGCTTCGTTCCGCCTAACAGCCGCACCACCAGCGTCCGCACGCCGCGCGTCAGCGCCGTGCCGGGGTTGCGCCGTCCACTGACCGCCGGCCGCAGCTCTCCACGGAGCCAACGCTCCAGCTCATCGAGGTCGCTCAGCGACAGCACCTCCACGTCGAGCGTCGCCGCGTAGTAATAGCGCGATCGCGAGGGCGCGTTCAGCGGCACACGCACCGCCCGGCCGACCGCATCGCTCGCGCCGGCCACGTCCGTGAACTTGCCTAACGCGACCGCCTGTTCGCCAGCGACGCGCACCACCTCGTAGACCCGCTCCAGTGGGTCGTAGCGCACGATGACGTCCCACCCGGTGCTCGCTTCGAGATTGTTGAACAATCCTCCGGTCGACCAGAGCTCGACACGAAAGCTGAATCGCGCCGGGAACCCGTTGCGCACCAGGTCGCGAAGCTGCGCGTCACCGAGCAGCTCCGTGCCACGCAGCGTCGGGCCTTCCCGCAGGAGCGCCGCCTGCGCCGGGAGCGCGAGCTCGAGTTTCGGACCGCGCTGCGCCGCCGCCGGCGCCGCAAGCGCCAGCGTCGCCGCCAGCATCGCTGGCAGCGCAACCCTCAGAAGCCCGGATCCCGGCACGGCCCAGCGATGCATGCGCTAGAAGCGGTGACGGATCCGGACGAACACGTTAGGCGGCTCGCTCGAGGCTGACACCGCCTTCGCCACGTAGATCCCGACAATCGAGAAGTCGAGACCCGCTCCAACGTCGGTCACGAACGTGTTCAACGCCGGCAGCGTCCGCGTCCCGAAATCCACCGCGTCGATCACGTCGTCGCGCACGCGCCACCCGCGCCCCGCGTCGACGAATGCCACCAACGCCCCGCGACCGTACCAGAACGGGACCGCCTCGCGCAGGCGCTCCAGCCCGAGGTCGACCCGGTACTCGAGCTGCGCCAGCGCGATCCGATCGCACTCGGCCGGCCGGCCGGGCTGTACGAGCGGACCGGTGCAGCGAAGCTTGTCGCGACCTGGTGTGCCGTCGCCGAAGTCGAAGCCCGGCAGCGTGCCGAACCCACCGACCGACAGCTGCCGCTGGAGCGGCAGCGGGTCGCCACCGAGCCACCCGCCTGTCACTACCCGCATGTTGAGCTGTGTTTCCGGCGACAAGCGGCTGAACCGGCGCACGTCCACGAGTCCGCGCGTATAGCTCGGACGCAGCGATTGTTCCCGGATGTTCGCCCCGGCGGCCGGCAGCGGCCGCGATCGCGGCCCGAAGCTCTCGACGACGCCGTTCCCGCGTTCGATTTCAGCGAACGCCGTCCACCCGTCGCGCGGGTCGTCCGGGTCGTTCCGGGTATCGATCGTTCCCGTTAGGCGGAAGCTGTGATACCGTCCGTCGTCGACCGCCGGGTTGGGACGCCAGCCCTGGCCGTTCCGGAAGAGCGTCCACGGATCTCGCTGCCGACGCGAAGCCCACCGCTCGTCGGACAACGACGCGATCAGCGACGCCCCCCGTGGTCCGGCGACACCGGCGAAAAGCGTCCCTCCCTGCCGCGAGTACCAATCGCGGTAGTCCCGGTGCAGGAAGAACGTCGACAGCGCCGCCTCGCTGTTGCTCAGCTGCCAGGGCTGCGTCGACTCGACGACGTCCTGCAGCCGGCCCCCGACGATCAGCTGCATCTCGCTGTTCGTCCGCGCCTCGACCGTCGCGCGATGGCCGAGGTTCTCGCTCGACCAGGTAAAACTGTCCCCGCTCCGGATCACGCCGAACAGCTCGGCGGTCACCACCCCGCGCGGTACCTGCCGCGTGATGTACGGCCCAGCATAGATTGGCAGTCCCTCGACCCGGTTGTATGTCGCATAGTTGCGAAACCGGAACCCGTTCTCGCGCTCCGCCCGCTTCCGCAGCCCCACCCACGAGA
>JANMAM010000094.1:0-6907 GCA_031359795.1 Gemmatimonadaceae bacterium | reverse complement strand
CTGGTCGGGCGGAACAACCCGTTAGGCATCGTCTTCGCGGCACTGCTCTTCGCGACGCTGTCGCAGGGCGGACTCGCGGTGAATGCGCTCGTTCCAAAGCAGATGGTGGACGTGCTGCAGGCGGTCGTCATCCTCGCGGTGGCGACGGCGGTTCCCTCGGTGCGGCACAGCATCAGGGCGAGCGCGAAGGCGGTGACGCGATCGCTGGCGCCGAAGGCGAGCGCCGGAGGAGCCCAGTGATCGCGCTCGCCTTCCTCGCGCAGACGCTCCGCATCGCGATCCCCTACCTGTTCGCCGGCGCCGGCGGCGTGATGTCGGAGCGGGCTGGGCTCATCGGGCTCACGCTCGAGGGGTACATGCTCGGCGGCGCGTTCGGCGCGGCGGTCGGTTCGCTGGCGACGGGAAGCCCGGTGCTCGGGGCGCTCACCGGAATGGTCTTTGGCGGTCTGCTCGCGCTGCTCTACGCGGTGTCGGCGCTCAAGTTCAAGGCGAACCAGGTCGTCACCGGCGTCGCGATCAATCTGCTCGTGATCGGGCTGACGCGGTTCTTCCTGCGGCTGCTCTACGACAGCTCATCGAATTCTCCGCGCGTCCCCGGCTTCGGCCGCGCCGACAGCGGCAGCGGATTCGGCGCACTCGCGATCAACCCGCTGGTGTGGCTTGGCATTCTCTCACTGGTTGCGATCGGCTGGCTGCTCGCGCGGACCGCGTTCGGGCTGCGGGTGCGCGCGGTTGGCGAACACCCGGAGGCAGCGGCATCGGTCGGTGTGAATGTGCATCGCACGCGCTATGTCGCGGTCGCGCTGAGTGGAATGCTCGCCGCGTTAGGCGGTGTCTACCTCGCGCTCGACCAGCACCAGTTCACCGACCAGATGACCGCAGGCCGTGGCTTCATCGCGCTCGCGGCGACGATCTTCGGCCGTTGGGAGCCGAAGCGGGTCGCGGTCGCGTGCCTGCTCTTCGCCGCGGCGGAAACGCTGCAGATCCGGCTCCAGGGTACGCAGGCGATTCCGTCGCAGTTCATCGAGATGATCCCCTACGTGCTGACGATCGTCGCCCTCGCCGGCCTCGTTGGACGCGCGGTCGCGCCGGCGGCGCTCGGCCGCGAGGAAAGCGCCTGACGGCGACCGCGGTGCGCGCCTCCCGCGAACAGCACGAACTCTCGGCGGAGAACCGGTGGGGAAGCTCCTCGTACTGATCGTCACGGCGATGCTGGACATGCTCGGTGTCCTCATCGTGATCCCGCTGCTCCCGTTCTACGCGACGAAGCTCGGCGCATCGCCGCTGATGTACACGATGCTGGTGTCGGCGTTCTCGGTCGCGGCATTGCTCAGCGCGCCGCTGTGGGGCCGATTCTCGGACCGTTATGGAAGGCGCCCCGCCCTGCTGATCGCCCTCGCGGCGAGCGCGATCGCGTACGTCGTCTTCGCCTACGCCGGGTCGATCTGGATGCTCTTCCTCTCCCGCGTCGTCCAGGGCGCGGGGGGCGGGACGGTCGGCGTGATCCAGGCCTACGTCTCGGACGCGACCGAGCCGCGGAACCGCGCCCGCAGTCTCGGCTGGCTGTCGGCGGCGACAAACCTCGGCGTGACGATCGGGCCGCTGGTGGGGAGCTGGGCGCTCGCCGCGGGAGAGCACCCGATCCGGCTCGGCGGATATTCAGTGCTGCTCGCCGAGAAGGCGCCGGGCCTGCTCGCGGCGACGCTCTGCCTGTTGAACATGCTGTTCGCGTACATCTACCTGCGGGAATCGCGGGTGGTGAGCGGCTCGGCCGCCGACAAGCCGCGGGTGCGCGGACGCTCATGGGCCGCGGTGATGAGCGTGATCACCCATCCGCGCACGCCAGCGTCGCGGCTGATCTGGATCTACGCAATCGGGATCGGCGCATTCATGGGGATGAACGCGATCCTCGCGCTGTACCTTGCGCGCTCGTTCGGCGTGACCGCGAAGAACATCGGCTACTTCTTCGCCTACACCGGTTCGATCTCGGTACTGACGCGCGCCTTCTTCCTCGGCCCCGCCGTCGACCGTTATGGTGAAGCCCGCCTCTCGCGCATCGGCATCGTGCTGCTCGCGGCCGGGCTGACCTTCATTCCGTTCGCGCACAGCATCCCGCTGCTCGCCGCCGCCGTCGCACTCATTCCACTCGGCACCGCGTTCACCTTCCCGTGCGTGACCGCCCTGCTGTCACGAGTGATCCCGCCCGCCGATCGCGGACTGTACATGGGCACCCAGCAGACCTGGGGCGGTATCTCGCGCGTGATCTTCCCCCTGATCGCCGGCTGGGCCTTCCAGTCGATCAGCGTCGGCGCGCCGTTCTGGATCTGCGCTGCCTTCGTCGCGGGGACACTGCTGCTCGGCCGGGGGATGGACACCTTTGCCGCCGACGCGGAAACGGCGGCGAGTGTGAAGCGTTAGGCGGGCTGACGGTTGGGGGAGAACTGCGGAACCGCGCCGCAGAGTCGCAGAGGCGCCGAGTACTCGCAGAGAACAGCAACTGCGCCACCGGGGACCGGACGCTGAGGCGGCTTTGCATTCCGATAGCACGATCGCACGAGCCGGGATTTTTTGGGGCACGCGTCGTGAGACTATCTCTCACCACGCGTACCCCAAGTCGTTCACGCCGTAGCGCGACAACCGCGCCCCGCTTGCCTCAATCAGTTCAGGCCCACCAGAAAGTCTCCAGCCGTCAGGCTGTTGTTAGACCTCGGTGTCTCGGTGTCCCGCTGGCGCAGTTGTAGTTCTCTGCGAGTACTCTGCGCCTCTGCGTCTCTGCGGCGCGGTTGACGTTCTCTCCTTACGCCCGGTTCTCCCGCACCACCTCTTCCGCCGCGGACGGCTCTTCCCCGAACAGCATGCTCACTCGTCCGACAAGGCTGTCGGGAGTGAACGGTTTCTGGAGGAAGCTCACGTCGCTCATCTCGCGCTGGAACTCGCCGACGTCGCGGTCGGTGTAGCCGGACATGAGGAGAACGTTCAGCGCCGGGCGCTTCGCGCGGAGTCGTTTCGCGAGGTCGATGCCGCTGATGCCGGGGAGGACGAGGTCGGAGACGAGCAGCGTGATCTCTGCGCCGTTGCTCGCGAACACCGCCTCGGCCTCGGCGGCGTTCGAGGCGACGTAGACGGTGTAGCCTTCGCGGCGGAGGATGCGCATGCCTAACGTGCGGACCGAGTCCTCGTCCTCGACGAGCAGGATCGTCCCGCGCGAGCGGGCGGCGACGACGCCGGCGGGGCTGGCGCGGTGGGTCGAGGCCGGTTCCTGATAGCGCGGGAAGAGGATCCGGAAGGTGGTGCCCATCCCCAACGCGGTGTCGACCTCGACGTCGCCGCCACTCTGCTTGACGATGCCGTAGACGGTCGAGAGGCCGAGGCCGGTGCCCTTGCCGAGGTCCTTCGTCGTGTAGAAGGGCTCGAAGATGTGCGGCATCGCGTCGCTGCTGATGCCGACGCCTTCATCGATCACCTCGAGTGCGACGAGCGGGTCACCGTCGGGCTGCGGCAGGTTTCGCGTGCGGAGCAGGATCCGGCCGCCCATCGGCATCGCGTCGCGGGCATTGACGACAAGGTTCATCAGCACCTGCTCGACCTGGCCGTGATCGGCGCGCACGAAGCCGAGTTCGGCGTCGAGTGTCGTCGCGAGGCCGACGTCCTCGCCGAGTACGCGGCGGAGCATCTTTTCCATCTCGGCAACGATGGAGTTCAGGTCGAGCATCGTCGGCTGCAGGATCTGCTTGCGGCTGAAAGCGAGGAGCTGGCGGGTCAGGCCGGCCGCGCGCTGCGCGGCCCGGCGGATCTCCTCGACATCGATGCGGCGACGGTCGTCCTTCGGGAGATCGAGCAGGAGCAGCTCGCTGCAGCTGGACATCACCGTCAGCAGGTTGTTGAAGTCGTGCGCGATGCCGCCGGCGAGCCGGCCGACGGCTTCCATCTTCTGCGCCTGACGAAACTGCTCCTCGAGATTCTTCCGCTCGCTCACTTCGAGCATCAGCGCGCCGACGCCGAGCATGCTGCCGCTCGCCGTGCGCACCGGATAGAAGCTGGCGAGCCAGTGGCGCTTCGCCGGGCGTGCCCACCGGTCGGTCGGTGGCGCATCGAGCGACAGCTCGACATCGCGGACCGGGATGTCCGCCGCGACGACACGCTCGAGCTGCGGCGAGAGCACGACCGCGAGCGGCGGCGCGATGTCCATCAGCGTCTCGCCGATGTGGTCGAGCGGTGCCTCGCCGGTCAGCTCCGCGAACGCGCGATTGATGCGGATGAAGCGGAGGTCGCGGTCGTAAAGGGCAAACGCGACGGGCGAGCTGTCGAGCACCGTGTCGAGGATCGCGAGCACCTCTTCCTTGCGGTGCGCCGCCGACTCGGCGCTCTCGCGGGCGTGGTGCGCTTCTGAGTTCGCCTCGACGAGCTCGATGTTGGCGAGTTCGAGCTCGGCGCGCAACGCTTCCGACTCGGCCACGCGATGCCGGAGCTCGTCGGCCTGGACGGCGAGCTGGCGGCTGAGCGCTTCGCTCTCGCCTAACGCTGTCTCGGCGCGGCGCCGGGCGCGGCGCAGCGCAACGACCATCAGCGCCGCGATGAAGAGCAGAAGGCCGGCGATGATGCCCGGCACGTGCCACGAGCTCACGGCGCGCGCCGGCTACTTCTTCGGCGGGGCCGGGGCAGCCGCGGTCGGTTCGCTGTCGAGGACGGCCTTCGCGATCTCCACCATCGGCACCGACCGATCCTGGCTGGTGCGCTGCAGGATGCGATACGCTTCCTGCTCCGACGAGCCGGTGCGCCGCATCAGGATTCCCTTCGCGCGCTCGATGGTCTTGCGGTTCTCGAGCTGCTGCTTCGCGTCCTGCGCTTCACTGCGCGCGGTCAGCAACTCCTTTGCGCGCATCGCGGCGAGGCGGATCGTCGAGTCGAGCATCTTCGGCGGGGTCGGCTTCGGCAGGAATGCGATCGCCGAGGTCGCGGTGATGTCGTGCTCCGAGAGCGTGATCGTCTGGTCGCCGCTGAAGAGCACGACCGCGGCACCGGGAACGCTGCGACGAATTTCCTCCGCTGCCTCGAGACCCGACCCGCCGGGCATGTGCACGTCGAGCAGCACGACATCGGGTTTTACTTCGATCGCGCGGGCGATCGCTTCGCGGCCACCACTGACGTGCGCGACGACGGTGTGCCCGAGTGCCGCGAGCAGATCGACGAGGAGCGAGCGAGCGTTGTCGTCATCTTCCGCAAGCAGAATGCGGATTGGTGCGTGGGCGGCTGCGGTATCGGGCATTGATCGAAGAATCCAAAATCGTGAACATCCTCCAGCGCGGGAGCGTCCCCGCGCGCAGGAGATGCTTGAGCTTACTCGGCGGCAACCACAAGCGACAGGAGTTCGCGTGCGGCGACCGGTTTGCGGAGCGTAAAGTCTGCGCTCGATGCCTCGGCCGTTCGAATCTCCCATCCGGTGACGACGCCGATGCGGAGCGCAGGATAGGCGGCGCGCGCCGACTCGACCAGATCCCAGCCGTTGCCGTCGGGGAGGCCGATATCGGTGACCAGGACGTCGTAGCGGAGCCCGAGCGTCCCGAGCCGGGCGAGCGCGTCGTGCACGGTGCTCACGGCGTCGACCGTGTGGCCGTCCGATTCGAGGAGCGCCTGCATGAAATCTCTCCCGTCATCGTTGTCCTCGACGATCAGGACGCGCTTTGGCGCCCGGATGCGGGCCCGCGGCGGGGGGATGGCGGGCAGGTCGGCCGCCGTGGCCAGGGGGAAGCAGAGGCGAACCGTCGTACCCGCCCCGGGTGCAGACTCGATCTCGGCCTGGCCCCGGTGCCGCTTGACGATGCCATACACCTCGGACAGGCCGAGGCCGGTCCCCTTTCGCCCCTTGGTGGTGAAGAAGGGGTCGAAGGCGCGCTCGCGCACTTCCTCGGACATTCCGACGCCGGTGTCGCTGACATCGACGCAGGCCATGTCGCCGGCGATGCGCGTCGTGATACCAAGGGTGCCGCCGCCGGTGAGCGCGTCGAGCGCGTTCTGAACGAGATTGAGCAGCGCCTCGCGGATCTCGCCGCTGATCCCGCGGATCGCGGCGTCAGGCGCAAGGCTTCGCGCGAGGGCAATCGGCGCGCCCCGCGCGCGCTCGGCCCAAAGCGGCTGGGTCATCGCGACGACTTCGTCCGCCATCGCCGAAAGGTTGACCAGTTCTTCGCGTTCTCCCTGCAGCGGTTCCTGCCGGATGAAACGTCCGACACGCGCCGCGGTTGCCGCTCCGGTCTCGGCGGCCTTGGCAATGCGCTGCGCGTAGTCGCGAACGGCATCGGGGTTGGTCGCATTCGCCTCGAGCAGGTAGGCGGCGGCCATGATCGGATTGAGGGCGTTGTTCACGTCGTGCATCACGCCGGCGGCGAGCTGTCCGACCGCGGTGAGGCGTCGCTCGCGGGCGCGTTCATCCTGGAGCTCGAGAAGCTCCTGCGTGCGCGCCTCGACCATCCGCTCGAGTCGTTCCGCTTCGGTCGAGACCCGCTCGTAGAGCTCGGCCGTGCGGCGAACCTGTTCCTCGAGCTGGCGGGAAAGGCGCGTCCGCTCGGTGACGTCGCGTTCGACGGTGACCGCACCGCGGATCTTTCCCGATTCGTCGCGGAGCGGATTCGAATTTACCTCGACGACGGCCGGGGGCAGCGGGCCATCGCCGCGGCGAACGGCAAGGCTCTCGCCGCGGACGCGCTCGCCGCCTAACGCCCGGGCGGTCGGGTGCTCGTGGACGAAGAGGCTGACCCCGTCGAGCGTCCGCGGGCGGTCGAGCCGCCAGAGATCCTCGAGCGCGGCCGGGTGTGCGCCGTGCTCGAGTGCCGCCTGCGCATTCGAGCGGGTGATCTTGCCATCCGAATCGAAGACGCGCACCGAGTCCGGGATGACGTCGAAGATCGTC
>JANMAM010000196.1:0-9886 GCA_031359795.1 Gemmatimonadaceae bacterium | reverse complement strand
TTTTTGTTGTTTTCTTTTTTTTTGTTTCTCGGGGGGGGCCTCCTTCCTCCGCCCCGCCTCGGCCCCCGCTGGGTGCCCCCTTCTCGGGGGGGGCGCCTCTCCTAGCCCCCCCCCCCTCCTCGTTTGCAGGCCCCAGGGCTGAAGCCCCGCGCGTTCTCTAGTTGGATCCGGCAGCGCTCTTCGTCCGCCCTGAGCCCTTCGCCGGACTCGGCTTGGCCGCTGCGCGGGACTTCGTGGTGCTCTTTCGGGACGACCTGGCCGCTGAACGCGATGCCCGCGCGGCGCCGCCCTTCACGACGAGCCGCTGTCCGGGAATGATGATGCTCTTCCGGAGCCCGTTCAGCCGCATCACCGTCCCCGTCGTCGTCTTGTAGCGCTTGGCGATTCCGCCTAACGTCTCGCCGCTCTTCACCGTGTGGTAGACCGCTGCGCGCGACGACCCGTAGATTTCGATCGCCGGATTCGGCACGTCACGCGCAGCCGACGCGACCGCCACGCTGGGAACGAGCACGACCTGTCCGGCCACGACGCGGCCGCTTTTCTTCGCGACCTGCAGCTTCGGGTTGTACCAATCGAGCTGCTTTGTGGTGATACCACCGCGGCGCGCGATCGTGATGCGCGTATCGCCCTTCTTCGAGATCACCCGGGTATACGGGGTGCGCTCAGCCGCCGAAAGCGTTGCAAACGCCGAGTCGAATCCCGCTGCTGCACCCACCGGCACTCGCGCCGTGAACGGCGTCTTCGGTGGCGTGACACCGCGGAGCACGTGCGGGTTCAGCTCGACTACCTGTGAAACGGGAATTCCCGCGGCGCGCGCGATCGCCGCAAGCGGCGTCGAAGCGGGAACGACGACCGTGTCGAACGCGAACGGCGGAAGGGTGCGGAGCTTCATCCCATAACGCTCCGGCTCCTTCGCGATCAATGCGGCCGCGATCAGCTGCGGGACGTAGTTGCGGGTCTCGGCACGGAGGTAGTCCTTTTCCGCGAGGGCGAAGAACCGGTCCTCGCCAGTCGTCCCCTGCAGATCGTCCGCGTAGCGCTCGAGGCCCCGCGCGACGCGGCCGGGCCCCCCATTGTACGCCGCGGCCGCGAGATAGAGCGACCCGAATTGGTCGTTGAGGTAACGCAGAAAGCGTATCGCCGCATCGGTGGACCGCATCGGATCGCGGCGCTCGTCGACCCACCAGTCGACGCGCAGGCCGACTCCCTGCGCCGTGGCCGTCATCAGCTGCCACATGCCGACCGCTGCGGCCTTCGAGTACGCGTCGGGGTTGTACCCGCTCTCGATCAGCGCGAGGTAGACCAGGTCTTCAGGCAGCCCGGCCGCGTGCAGCTTCGCGCGCATCATCGGCTCGTATCGGCTTCCCTGTTCGAGCCGACTCTCGATCCGGCCGCGCGCCGGTCCGCTGAACATCCGCACGTAGAACGCGACTCGCTCCTGCGTTTCGTAGGGGCGGACGTCGAGGCCGGGAGCCCCTTCGGCTACAGCGGAGTCGATCACCGCGGCGGGAGGCGTCGCGCTGTCGCCGAAGACCTCGAGTGCGGTTTTCTTCACCTCGGCGCTCGACACATTCGCCGTATCCAGGCTCGGCGACGGTACGCTCACGTTACCCGGATCGAGGGAGTCCGGGGCCGCTGGTGCGCTACTCGTGGCCGCGGAGTTGTCCGGAACGGGGGCCGGGCTCGGCGTGCGGTGCTGGCAAGCGGCTGCAGCGACCGACGCCGCCAATGCCGCGCATATCCTCAAGCGCGTCACGTACACTCCCTTCGTGAGTGAATCCAATCTATCTGCGGGGAGCGCATTGTCGCCGCGCCCGCCACCGGCGGCTGTTTCGATCCCGCTAGCGAGTCGCGATGAAATTTCCCAGCACGCGATTCGTAGCGTTCAGCACTGCGACCACGGTGCCGCGCACCGCATCATGCTCGGCGAGGTAGCAACCGAGCAGCCGCGGCGGACCTTCACCGCGTTTCACGTTGACCGACACGATCACGACGTTGGCGTCGAACGCCCGAAGGAGCTTCACCCCGACCAGCTCGAACTGAAGCGCGCTCCCGGAAAACGTTTCGAGAGCGCGGAGCGCCGCGTCGGCCGAGATTCTCAGGTCGCCCATCGGGCTCGATTGTCCAGCGGCCTTCCCGACCACTCGGACCCCGTCGACCCACTCGAGTTCCACCTCGCACGCGCACTGCCCTGACGGGGTCCGGGTGAACTTGAAGTCCGAGAAGCGCAGGCGTTCGCGTTTCAATTGCGCCGGCGTTATGGTCGGCGTAAGCGGGTCGCGAGCCTCGGGTACCGTCTGGGACATGGACAGCTGGGGCAGGTGGCGGAGTCAACAGCGCTGCGTTGCGCTCTGTCTTCGTAGTACGACCGACAACGCCGAAAGCAACGGCCCTCCGGAAGCCCTCATGCCGTCGCTCATTGCGCGGCGAGACCCCCGGTCTATATTCGGGCGATGATTTCTCTCCTCGCGCTGCTCGTCGCCACGGTTTCCACCCCGGCGCGGCCGGCGGTCGTCGTCGGCCCTGACGACTCGCTCCGCGCCCGCATCGAGGCCCGGATCGCCACGGTCCCAGGCGCTCGGGTAGGCGTCGTACTTCACGACCTCCGCGATCGATTCCGGATTGGAATCGCCGAGGATTCGAGCTTTCACGCGGCGAGCACGATGAAGGTCCCCGTTATGATCGAGCTGTTTCGCCAGGCCGATGCGGGGCATCTCTCACTCGATCAGTCGCTGCTCGTGGTCAACAGCTTCGGGTCGATCGTCGACGGGTCGAATTACACCCTGAGCGCCGGAGACGACTCCGACAGTTCGCTCTATGCGATGGTCGGCAGGCGCGTGCCGGTTCGGGACCTGATCGAGCGGATGATCACTCACTCGAGCAATCTCGCGACGAACACGCTCATTCCCGTCGCCGGGGCGGCCAACGCGAACGCGACGGCCCACATGCTCGGAGCGACGCGCATCAACGTTAGGCGGGGGGTCGAGGATGGCAAGGCCTACGCACTGGGCCTCAACAACACGACCACGGCGGGGGACCTCGCCGCACTGATGCTGGCAATCGAGCGGGGGACGGCCGCGTCACCCGCGAGCTGTGTCGCGATGCGCGACATCCTTCTTAGGGAGATCTACACGGGCGAGATCCCGGCCGGCCTGCCGCCGGGAACTCCGGTCGCGCAGAAGACGGGATGGATCACCGGTGTGCTTCACGACGCCGCGATCGTCTATCCCCCTCGCGGAACTCCCTACGTTCTCGTCGTGCTCACCGCCGGAATCCCCGACGTCGCCGTCGCGAGGTCGTTGATCGCGGACATCTCGCGGATCGTCTGGGCTGACGTCTCGGTGCGCTGACGCGCACCGTCAGGCGGCCCGACCGTTAGTGCGCGGTCAGCGCCGCGCCGAGCTCCGCGGCGTCGATCGGCAGCTCGAGCGTGAACGTGCTTCCCTGCCCCGGCGCGCTGGCCACCGTCAGCTCACCCCCGATCATCTGCGCGAGCCGGCGCGATACCGTTAGGCCGAGGCCGGTGCCGGCGATCTTCCGGGTCGCGCGCGAATTCACCTGCCAGAACGGTTCGAAAATGCGATGCTGGTGCTCTTCAGCGATCCCGATGCCGGTGTCGCGGACATAGAACAGCAGCTGCCGCCCTTCGCGCCGGGCGCCGACCGCGATCGTCCCATGCTCGGTGAACTTCGTCGCGTTCGAGAGGAGGTTGACGAGGATCTGCCGCACTTTCTGCGCATCAGTATAGACGTGCGCGCCGGCGATGCTCGACTCGAGAGCGAGCGCCAGTCCGCGATCGGTGATCAGCGGTTCGACGATCGCCGCCGCTTCCTCGAGCGCGGTCTGGACGCAGAGTGACTCGAAGTGCGGCGTCTCGCTGCCGGCCTCCACCCGCGAATAGGTGAGGATCTCGTCGATCAGCCCGAGCAGGTGCGTTGCACTCGCCTTGATGCGCCCAAGCTGGTGCCGTTGGGGATCGGTGACCGGCCCGGTGATCCCGTCGGCCAGCAATTCCTCGTAACCGATGATCGCGGTGAGCGGGGTGCGCAGCTCGTGCGACATCGAGGCGAGGAAAGTCGATTTTGCTTCGCTTGCCGCGACCGCGGCCCGGTACAGTTGCGCGTTCTCGATTGCAGTCGCCGTGCGGCGCGCCAGTTCCTCCGCGACGTATTGCTCGCTCGCGTCGTAGCCTGGCCGCGTCGTCGTCCGCAGGAAGCTCACCGCGCCGAGCACTCGGCCGCGCGCGACGAGCGGTGCCGCGATGACCGCCGTCATCCCCAGCTCGTGCAACAGTGCCCGGTGCTCGTCGGTGTCCGCCATCGCGTCGCGATCGCTGGCGCTTACCGTCTCGATGCGGACCGTGCATTGCTCCCGCAGCGCCCTCGCGATCGGATGCCGCTCGCTCCAACTCGCCGGATCCGGCGTAATGCTCCGCACGCGATCGAGCAGGCGCGGGCGGCGAGTATCCCGTTCGACAGCAGCCGCGCGTGCGAGCGTGCCATTCTCGTCTTCGAGATCCACCACGACAGCGTCGGCGAACAGTTGGCAGGCCAGCTTTGCAATGCCGGCGAGCATGACTTCGAGATCCAGCGACGAGGCGAGCAGCGTGCTCGCCTCGTCGAGCAGCCGCGCGTAGTCCTCCGCGCGTCGCCGCTCCGTACTGTCGATCGCGGTGCCGATCAACCGCGTCGCGCGTCGGGATCCACTCGGGCCGCCGAACATCGCCCGCCCCCTGCACGTGATCCACGCGAACGACCCGTCGCCGCGCCGCACGCGAAATTCGGCGTCGTAGCTGCCGTCGCGGCTGGGGTCGAGCGCGGCAGCAAGACGCTGCTCGACGCCGATGCGATCATCGGGATGAACGCTGCCGAGGAACAGTTCCATCGTCGGCTCGACCTGCGGAGCGATCCCGAACAGCGCCTTGCAGCGACCGGACCAATCGAGCTTGCCGGTCTCCGGATCGAAGTCCCAGGTGCCAATGCTGCCGGCTTCCACCGCGAGCCGGAGCCGCTCGTCCGCCTCACGCCCGGATTGGACATCGTCTCCCGCTGACGACGGCAGCCGCTCCGACCTGCTCACCACGGACCGTGGAGAGTTGGTTGCGGCCGGCGCATCGTCGCGCGGATGATGTTCGGGACTCGTCACGAAACCGTCAATAACAGATACCGGGATGCGAAAGCGTGAACGATGGCGGGTGTACAGTCGCGGGGGAAGAGCTCACCGCTCTCGCATCGCTTCGCTTCGCGAAACAACGCCCTCTCGTGCACGAGGGTTCATGACCCGGGTGGGTTTCGAACCCACGACCTAAGGATTAAAAGTCCTTTGCTCTACCAACTGAGCTACCGGGTCGGACGAATGAATCTACACGCGACAGGCCGCTTCACGCGACCGTGCCCGACGGTCACTGGAACTGGATGTACTGCGGAACCGGGAAGAGCTGCAGCACCTCGTCAGCCGTGAACCGCGGCTTGTCATTCTTGTAGAACAGCTTGATCCCGTAATACTGGACGGGACGCTTCTGCACGTACGCCTTGTACGAGCCAAGCTTGAGATCCGGCGGACCAAAGCCATCCATGTCGATGATCACCTGCACGCGTGGATCGCGCGCAATCTTTTCGTGATTGGTGAGCATCGACTGGGTAAAACGGTGGATGATCAGGAATTTTGGCGGGAGGTTGTTCTCGTCTATCAGCTTCGCGAGCCGCGCGATCGCCAGGTTGATGTCGGCAGCGTCGAGTGTCCCGATCTTCTTGCCTGGCGGCTCCTTCCCCTTCATCGAGAATTCCGGGTCGAGCGCGAGATGGACGTAAGGCCGCTTGAGCCAGGGGACCAGCGCTTCGACCTCGGCCTCGACCGTGCTCTTGCCGACCTGTACGTCGAGCACGAAGAGATAGCCTTTCGATTCGGCGAGCTTGGCCACGCTCTCGATGAGCGTGTCGGCCATGCGCGCCCGCCAGAGCCCTTTCGGACCCGGGCTACCCTGTGCGACGGGGGTAATGAATTCGAGCGCCCGAACCACCGGCATCGTCGTGTCGGCACGTTCGAATGCGCGTGCCTCGTCTTCGAGACGGGCGAGCATCTCCGGCACCGGGATCTGCCCGAGGATGCCCATGCGCTTCGACAGGGTATTGCCGTAGTACGCGACGATCCGGCACCCGGGGAGAACGGAGCCCGGTAGCGCTGTCGGTGGCGTGGGGAAGGTGTCGGTCGGATATTTCGAAGCCGCGATCGAGTCTTGCCGCGCGCGTGCTAACGCGCTCCGGCTCGCGACTGAATCGGCGGCGACTGGCGCGCTGTCCCGGCGCGCGCTCGCGGAATCGGCTGCTGGGTTTCGACGGAGGCGAGTCGGCGTGACCGCCGCTGTCCAGTCGGCGGGCATCGTCGCGCACCGCGCGGGGACACCTGCGGACCGCGCGGGCGTCGTATCGCGAGCGGTGTTGGCGGAGGCCGCTTCGTGCGCGCTGCCAGCCTTTTCGCACGCGAACGCACCGAGCACCGTCAGCACTGCCGCCGCCGTCAGCGAGGCAGCGCGTTGACTCTTGTTCATGTTGTTCATTGATGATGGGGCGGCGCGCACCGGTAGCGATCGCGCGCGCATGGCGACAATCTAGACGGAACGCCGCACCATCGCACCCGCGCAAACGCCGACATGAACGCCCCCACCGCTCCGACACGCACGATCATCGACGTCTCCCGTCCGATCTTCACGGGCATGGCGATCTACCCCCGCAATCCGCCAGTGGCGGTTACCTCCGCGAAATCGATAGCGCGCGGCGACTCGAGCAACGTGTCGTTGCTCACGCTCGGGTCGCACACCGGCACGCACGTGGACGCGCCGCTGCACATGGCCGAGGGCGCCAGCGGCGTCGATGACGTGTCGCTGGACGCCATGATCGGGCCGGCGATCGTCGTCCGCATCCCGGACGGTGTGCGCGCGATCGGCCCCGCTGAGCTCGAGACCTCGGTTGGCCGCCACACCCGCGTCCTGCTGCGATCGCGCAACTCAGCGCGCTTTGCCGAGTCCGGAGCGTTCGACGAAGAGTTCAGCTATCTCACTCCTGAAGGCGCGGCGCTGCTCGTGGATCGTGGAGTGGTGTTTCTGGGGATCGACGCCCTTTCCGTCGAGCAGTACCACGCGGGACATCACCGCGCGCACGACACGCTCCTCGATGCCGGCGTCGCGGTGATCGAAGGACTCGCTCTCGAACACGTTGCACCCGGCGAATACCAGGTCGTGTGTCTTCCACTGCGAATCCGCGGGTGCGACGGCGCACCGGCGCGGGTCGTGCTCATCCGTTGATCGGATTCACTCACACATACACGAGGATACGCGATGCGCGTCGCGATGATCGGGTTGGGCAAGATGGGTGGCAACATGGCCGCGAGACTGCTCAGGAAGGGACACGAAGTCGTCGCGTTCGATCACCACGCCGACGCCGTTCAACGCGCCGTTGTACTCGGTGCGCGGGCGGCGACGGACCTCAAGAGCGTCGTCGGGGGCCTGCAGTCGCCGCGCGTCGTCTGGATCATGGTTCCCGCCGGAAAGCCGGTCGACGAGACCATCGAATCGCTCGTTCCGATGCTCGCAAAGGGTGACATCATCATCGACGGGGGCAACTCGCGCTACAGCGACACGCTGCGCCGCGCCCGCGCGCTCGAGCCGCGCGGCATCGACTTCGTCGACGCCGGTACCAGCGGAGGCATCTGGGGTCTGGAGAAGGGGTATTGCCTGATGGTCGGTGCGACCGAGCGCGCCATCTCGGTGTGCGAGCCGCTGTTCACCGCGCTCTCCGAGCCAGGCGGCTACGCACACGTTGGCCCGCCGGGGGCGGGCCACTATGTGAAGATGGTTCATAACGGTATCGAGTACGGACTCCTCCAGGCGTACGCCGAGGGCTACGAGATTCTCCACGCATCCAGGGACTTCAAGCTCGACCTCGCCCAGATCTCCGCGCTCTGGAACCACGGAAGCGTCGTGCGCTCCTGGCTCAACGAGCTGGCGGAAAGTGCATTCGCGAAGGACGCCGATCTCACCGCGCTCAAGGGGTGGATCGCCGATTCCGGCGAGGGCCGCTGGACCGTCCAGGAAGCCACCGACCTCGACGTTCCTGCGCCGGTGATCGCGCTGTCACTGATCATGCGCCTGCGGTCGCGGCAGGAGGACTCGTTCGGAGGGAAAGTCATCGCCGCCCTCCGCAACGAGTTCGGCGGGCACGCAGTCAAGTCGTCGTGATGGGGCGCGACCCCGCCGCTCACTTGAGCGAGGGTGCCGAGCGCGGTACTGGCGACGACTGCACCCTCGTCCTCATCGGCGCGTTAGGCGATCTCGCCCGGCGCAAGTTGTACCCCGCGCTGTATCGCCTCGCGCTCAACGGGCTGCTCGCTCCGCATTTCACGCTCGTCGGCGTCGACCGCATGCCTGACGATGACGCGGCCTACGCCGCGGCGATCGGCGCCGCGCTCGCGACCGCCGACGACACAGGCGGCGCGGTCGACCCGGCCGCACTGGCGCGGTTGACGCGCGGAATCCGCTACATCCGCGGTGATCTCACCGACCCCGCGCTGTACCAGGCCATTGCCGCGACCGTTGCGACGGTCGAGGCGAGCGGCGGCGCGGGCAACCGCATGTTCTACCTCGCGATTCCCCCGAGTCTCTTCCTTCGCGTTGTCGAGTCACTCTCCGAGAGTGGCGCGGCACCGCGCACGCTCGCGAGTGAGGAGCCGTTGCAGGGGCCGTGGACGCGACTGATCATCGAAAAGCCCTTCGGGCGCGACCTCGCCAGCGCGCGACAGTTGAATTCGGAACTGCTGGCGCGATTCTCGGAATGCCAGCTGTATCGCATCGATCATTATCTCGGCAAGGAGACCGTCCAGAACATCCTCGCCTTCCGCTTCGCCAACGCCATCTTCGAGCCGCTCTGGGACCGCGGGTCGATTGACAGCGTGCAGATCACCGCTGCCGAAACGGTCGGTGTCGAGGCGCGAGGCGGCTATTACGAGGAAGCCGGCGTCATCCGCGACATGTTCCAGAACCACCTCATGCAACTGCTCGCGACAACGGCGATGGAGCCGCCGGGTGAAATGACGGCGACCGCGGTGCGCGATGAAAAAGTGAAGCTGCTCCGCGCGGTGCGTCGCTTCGATGCGGTCGCGCTGCAGGAGAACGTGGTGCTTGGCCAGTACGACGCCGGCACGATCGCGGGCGTGGCGGTGTCCGCCTACCGCGACGAGCCTTCGGTCGCGCCGGGCACGGCGACCGCGACCTACGCCGGGCTCCGCGTCTTCGTCGACAATTGGCGCTGGGAGGGCGTGCCGTTCTACCTGCGAAGTGGCAAGCGATTGGCGAAACGCGTATCCGAGATCGCGATCCGCTTTCGTCGCGCCCCGGGTGTGCTCTGGCCGCGGGCCGCACGCCGCACGATGGACGCGAACGAGCTGGTGGTGCGCATCCAGCCCGACGAAGGCATCACGCTGGGCTTCCAGGCGAAGCACCCCGGTGCGGCGTTGGCGCTCACGCCGCAGCTCGAGCTCTCGCCGGTGCGCATGCGCTTCTCCTACGCCGAGGATTTTGGAGGCGCACCGGGTCCCGCGTACGAGACGCTGCTGCTCGACGCGATGGTCGGTGACGCGACGCTGTTCGCGCGCAGCGACGAGGTCGAGCAGGCGTGGTCGATCGTGGATCCGATCGTCGGCATCTCAGGCGGCGACCGCCGTCCCGAGCTCTATCCCGCGGGCAGCGACGGGCCGATTGCCGCCAATGCGATGCTCGCCGCCGACGGCGCGTTCTGGCGCGGGCTGGTCAGCGGCCTCCCGCCCGGCCGGCGTTAGGCACCGTTATGAAGTCGGCGCCTGACTGGCGCCAATGCGAAACGGCGCGCGCGACCAG